>CAIYGI010000272.1 GCA_903925685.1 uncultured bacterium | reverse complement strand
GCGTTTCGGGAATAGCCTCAGCGTTACTTACCGGACACACACCGGGTTGAACGCGTCTGCAAAGACAGCTGTTGTTCGATGTACACTTAATTCGACGCATTGTGCCCCCGGATTGCCAATCGGATTACTTATGCGCCGCCCTCATCTTGCGGTCAAGCACAAACTGCCCGCATTTTGCGGTCTTACCGGCGGGGGTTTATAGATTTGGACGTGCGCAAGTCCATCCATAGCCCAGAGTACGAAACCGTGTTGCGCGTGTTGGTTGCGCTGAGGCGCAAGGCCGGTCTGACACAACGGGAACTGGCTCGCGCGCTGGGCCGGGAACATTCGTTCGTCTGGCGGATCGAGACCGGGGAACGGCGGCTGGATGTGGTGGAATTCTTCTGGGTCTGTCAGGCGCTGGGTCAGGACGCGCGCGAGGTCTACAACGGTCTCGTTGAGGAGTTCGGCGTCGTTACGCGCGCCTATCCCGTGAGAGATGCGGCCGCCCGCAAAGCCGCCGAGCCGCCTTTGTCCTATGCGCTGCCTTCGCGGGCGAAACGCCGCCGCCCTTGATTCCCTGCCCGGTGAGAAATGGCGGCGGATTCGGTGGAATACATGCCGGTTTCTTTCAGCCGAGCCTCTTGCAAAACTCCCGCGGACGACACGGAGGTCGTCCCTCCATTGTCAAAAACAGGCTGGATTCTCCGTCTTCTGGAGGGTCGGGCTCCGTCCAGACCGTTCTTGTGGGGGTTTTGAAAGAGGCTCAACCAACTGAAAAATAGTCTTGGCCGTTTTTCAGTAGCGTGAATAATGGTCGCATTACCGGGCGATTCTACGCGCCCGGCTTCCGCCCCGCCTCATCCGCGCGACGGGCTTTCGCCGCCGCCTTCAAAGCCGGCAGCGCCATGCGGTCCTTTTCGCGGTTGAGAAACTTCTTGCTGGCAATGATGCGGTCCAGCGGAAGCAGATGGACCGAAAATCCGCCCATCGGCGCCGCCACGGCGGTTTTGATTTCCTGGTCGAAACTTCCCACTCCATGGACGGTCAATACGATATCGAAACACTCGACATGTTCTCCCGCAAACATCGGCGGATTCAAGTCAATCGGCGGAACCAATGTACCGCCCAGTTTATTCAAGGCTTTGCGGATCCCCGGGTGGGCGATGTTTCGAAACCAAAGATCAACATCCTGCGTGACCATGGGGGCGCCTTGCAGCGCGGCGGCCGACAACCCCACGACCATGAACGGAACCTTGTTTCGGGTCAGTTCCCGCAGGAATGCCAGCTCTTTAGCGGTGAAGATCAACTTGGCTGCCACGAAGCAACGCCTTTCGCAGCCGCTCGACGGGCGGCAAATCCAGATTCATCAGGGTCCGGAACACAACATCCCGGTCACACCCCGGATATTGACGGCAAATCCTGTCCGTCCGGGCCTGTAATTCGCGAATGCGTTTGACGGGAGCGGAGGGGTCGTCCAGGAAACGCAGCGGGCTCACGTTCAGACGATCGGCAATCCGGCAAACGGACTTCGGCAGCACCGACTCCTTCCTTGTCAGCGAATAATACGCCGTCCGGCTGACCCCCGCCTGCTCCAGCAGATCGTTAAGGCGAATCCGTTGTTTCCGGCAGAGCCGTTTCAGGTTATTCGTGGCGATTCGCATTGGCAGTAAAGTACTATAAAATAGAACTTCCGTCCAATTCAATTTTTCCGCGTCATGTCTGCTCCCAGGCTGCGCAGGGTTTTTTTCGCGTGCCCGCAGCCGCGGTCCACCGATCCGCCATTTTCAGGGCGTTACGCCGACTTCAGAATGGCGCCCGACCAGAGTTCATCGAGAAAAACCCGCCAGGGAAGCACTTCGATACCATCGTCGGTGCGACGGGGTTTAGCGTCCATTGAGACGAGGATGGCCCGTCGCGGACGGTGTTCTTCCTTGAAAGCGCGCAGACCGTGCAGATCGTGATCGCGCGCCAGACGGGCGGACTTAACCTCGACCGCCACCGCGCCGTCGCCCAGCACGAAGTCCACCTCCAGTTGCGAAGCCGTGCGCCAATAGTTCAGGGGTGAACAATCGCCCCGGTAATCGTGGTAGGCGGATATCTCCATGAAGATGAAATGCTCCAGCGCGCGCCCCCAAAGTTCAGAACCAGGCTCGATGCGGCCACGGTGGTTCAACGCGCCGACAATGCCGACATCGAAGAAGTAAAACCGAGGCGTATGGATGACGCGACGGCGGGCCCGGCGCGTGTAGGCAGGCACAAAGCGGCCCAGCAGGGTTTGTTCCAGTAGTTCATAGTAGGCTTTAACCGTGGGGGCGCTCACGCCGCAATCGCTGGCAATGTTCTGGTACACAATCATCTCGCCGTTCGAGATGGCCGCCACTTCCAGAAAGCGTCCAAAAGCGGGCATGTTGCGCACGGCGGCCTCGGCGGCAATTTCTTCGCGCAGGTACGCGCCGACATAGGCGCTCCGCAGGAGTTGGTCGTTGTCGCTCATATAATGAGGGGGAAGCAGGCCACGATTCAGCGCGAGAGCGAGGTCAAAGTCAGGAATTTCAACGGAAGTCAGCGGGTGCAAATAAAGGGCGGGCGCCCGGCCACCCAGAAGATTCGCGTGGCCACGTTTGACCTTGCGCGCGCTCGATCCGCACAGAACGAAGCGGATGCCCATTCGCTCGATCATCCAGTGAACTTCATCGAGGAGATCCGGAACCTTTTGAATCTCGTCAATGATTACCGGATCTGTCTGGTTGCTGACCGAGAGACCGCGTCCGGATAACTCTTGGCGGATGACGGTGGGATCCTGCATACAGCGCCGGTATTCGTCGGCCAGCAAGAGGTCGAACACGATGGCATCTGGAAACTGTTCGCGCAGGAGCGTGCTCTTGCCTGTCTGTCTGGCGCCCCACAGAAAGCAGGAATGCTTGCGGCAAACTCCCAAATCTATGTTTCGTTTATACATGACAATCGAAAGTAGCGGTTTTGCTCGCTGCTGTCAATACCATGGCGCCCATACAGTCATGAGTTCATCTTAACCTTGAAATCTCGGTGGCCGCGGCCGGAATTTCAAGATCAGTTTTCCCGCGTAATGTCCGCTCCCAGGCCGCGCAGGGTTTCTTCCACGCGCTCGTAGCCGCGGTCCACCACCTCGGCGTTTTCGATCACGCTGGCGCCGCGGGCGCAGAGCGCGGCCACCAGCAGCGCCATGCCGGCGCGGATGTCGGGGGTCGTCATCTTGGTGCCGTGCAGCCGGGCGGGGCCGCTGACCAGCACGCGGTGGGGGTCGCAGACCACGATCCCGGCGCCCATGTTGATCAGTTCGTCCACAAAATACATGCGACTCTCGAACATTTTTTCGAAAAAAAGCGCCGTCCCGGAGGACTGGGTGGCGGCCACGATGGCGACGCTCATCAGGTCCGACGGGAAGGCCGGCCAGGGGCCGTCCTCGAATTTCGGAATGGCTCCATTGAGGTCGCGCACGATGCGCCGTGTGCGCCGGGCGGGCAGTGTCAGGCGTCCGTCCGCATCGAGCGTACAGGCCATGCCCAGGCGTTGCAGCGGACGGATCAGCCGCGCCATGGGCTCCAGCGGCGCCCCCTCCAGCGTCAGTTCGCCGCCCGTGGCCGCGGCGGCCAGCAGGTAACTGCCGGCTTCGATGTGGTCGGCCAGCACCGTGTGTGTGGCCCCGTGCAGCGCGGCCACGCCGTCGATCTCCAGCCGGTTGGTGCCGACGCCGCGAATCACGGCGCCCATGGCGATCAGCAGCGCGGCCAGGTCGCCGACATGCGGCTCGCAGGCGGCGTTGAAAAGCGTGGTCGTGCCCTCGGCCAGCACGGCGGCCATCAGGATGTTTTCGGTGGCGGTGACGCTGGCCTCGTCGAGCGTCAGCTCCGTGCCGCGCAGGTTGCGGCGGCGGAAGGTGTAATGGCCGGCGCCGGGCTGCATCTCGATGCCCAGCGCGGCCAGGCCCTCGACATGCGTGTCGAGCCGCCGCCGGCCGATGATATCGCCGCCCGGCGGCGGGAGCGTCACCCGGCCCAGGCGCGCGGTCAGCGGTCCGGCAAAAAGGATCGAGGCGCGCACCTGGCGGCAGAGCGCGGGATCGAGCTGCCCCCGGCGCAGGCCGTGGGCGCAAAGCGTGACCCGCCGCCCCTTCCGCTCCACCGCCACGCCCAGCGCGGCCAGAATGGCCAGCATCGTCTCGACGTCCCGGATTTGCGGGACATTATCGAGCGTAACCGGCTCGTCCGTAAGCACGCTTGCGGCGAGCATCGGCAGGACGGCGTTCTTGTTGCCGGCCGGCCGCACTACCCCGCTCAAGCGGCGGCGGCCATGGATGACGAATCGGGACATTGGCGTCTTTCTTGGCTTCGGGTGTTGCAACTACTTTTGCGATGGTGTTCGGTGAAATTCAAAATTCAGAGCCTCTTTCAAAACTCTCACAAGAACGGTCGGGACGGAGCCCGACCCTCCAGAAGACGGAGAATACAGCCTGTTTTCGACAATGGAGGGACGACCTCTGTGTCGTCCGCGGGAGTTTTGCAAGAGGCTCGGTGCGCTGTTTTCATTTCTCGTATTCCAACTTCCCCAACCGAATCAAACTCTCCAAGTCATCGACATCCTCCGGTCGGTAGCGGCCCACGATCCGGCGGCTTTCGGCAAGCCCCCTTGCATTGGCTCCACCGAGCATCCGGCTGATGTCCGCCAGGTCCTGCGTCCTGCCCGCCCCCAGTTTCATCAGCACCAGGTATGGGAGTGCGATGTACGGGAGACCATCCTTTCCCCGAACGGAGGAGCGGATGGCCTCTTCAATCCAAGGCGCATCGAACGCCACGAGGTCCAGACTCCGGCCATCGGGCATCCTCCATGTGCTGCCGCCGATGGTGAGTGGTCCTGTCTTCTCGCATCCCGCATCCCTCAACGCTGCCTCCGCCCGAGCCGCATCGTCCGGCCGCACGAGGATATCCGTATCCAACGTCATGCGTTCCGGCATATAGAGGCGTGTGGCCAAACCACCCACAACGGCGAACTCAACGCACGCCATAAGGAAACGCAGATCCGGAGTTCCATAGGCGTCGGTTCGTTCTCGCAGTGCGAGCGGACTGCTCCCCGAGCCGGGCTTCACATGCCGACTGGCGATCGAAAGATATTGTTTGCGTTGCTCCGGCGTCACGACATTCACCTACTTTTACCATAACCGTGCGGCGGCAGGAGGAATCAAGCGGATTTCACTGCCAGACTTCCATTGATGTACTTGTGCAATATGCTGGAGATGAGAGTTTGGTAGGGCAGTCCTTCCGCAACCGCTTTCTTCTGAAAATGGATCATGTCACGCCCGGTCATTCTGATGTTGATTCGTTTGTCTTTCCTGAGCGTTGCCTGTGCAATAGACTGAAAGCGTTGCGCCTCACGCTTGAAATTAGGAATGCGTTTCCATTCGCCACGCTCAACCGAGTTCAGAATGTCTTTTTCTTCTTGCAGCAATTTCATATCGTATTACCTCCAAGATATCGTTTGGTCATTTTTCGACTGGGAATAATAGTTTTCAGAAAGATTTGGTCTGCTGACTCCACAAACGGAACAAGACAGGCATAGCCATCGACGTCTACAATAAAAATACGCTGTCCTGAATAACTAGCCTGATTAGGATGCTCGATTGTATCGAGCAGGCCATCATGGGTCAGGTGAAAGACTATTTCCTCAAATGTAACTCCTCGTTCACGCCGCAGCCATTCGTTCTTCTCTTCATTCCAGTCATATAACTTCATGCGGGAATAGTATTATAATGTGTGCATTATGGCAACGGCTCGTTTTTGTTCCATCTGGCGGATACTGAAAACCGAACACTGAACACCGAACACCTACGCTATAACGTTTTCGCCACTTTGACGACATTGGCGACGGTGAAGCCGAACTTTTCGGCGAGCTTTTCGTATGGGCCGGAGAGGCCGAAATGGTCCAGGCCGAGCTGCTTGCCGCGCGTCCCAGTGTAGCGTTCCCAGCCGAAGGTGCAACCGGCTTCGATCGAGAGGCGGCGGGTACAGGCGGGCGGCAGGGCTTCGTTCTTGTAGTCCGCCGTCTGCCGCTCGAAGATGTCCCACGAGGGCATGCTGACCACCCGTACGCGGGTATCGGCGGCCAGCACCTTGGCGGCATCGAGCGCCAGGCTGACCTCCGAACCGCTGGCGATCAGGATCATTTCCGGCGCGCCGGGGGCGCTTTGCCAGAGGGTGTAGGCGCCTTTTTCGAGCATGGCGGCCGGCGGGAATTTCGTGCGGTCGAGCACGGGCAGATTCTGCCGCGTGAGCAGCAGCAGCGTCGGACCCGTGGCATGCCGGAGCGCCGCCAGCCAGGCGGCGGCGGTTTCCGTGGCGTCGGCCGGGCGGATCACCGAGACGTTCGGCATGCAGCGGAAACTGGCGGTATGTTCGACGGGTTCATGCGTCGGGCCGTCTTCGCCGACATAGAAACTGTCGTGGGTGAAGACATAGATCACCGGCAGGCTCATGATGGCCGCCAGGCGCACCGAAGGACGGCAGTAATCCGAGAAAACGAAGAAGGTGGCGCCGTAGACGCGGAAGCCGCCATGCAAGGTCATGCCGTTCATGATCGCGGCCATGGCATGCTCGCGAATGCCGAAGTGCAGGTTGCGTCCGGCAAACTCGCCGGGCTTGACCGAGGCCTGTTTGTCCATCAGCGTCTTGGTGCTGGGGGCCAGGTCGGCCGAGCCGCCGACCAGCCAGGGCAGTTCCGCGGCCAGGGTCTGGATCATCTTGCCCGAGGCGGAGCGGGTGGCGATTGGTTTGGCATCGCACAGCGCCGCCAGTTTGGCGCCCAGATCGGCGGGCAGCGCCTGCTTCTGGAAGGACTCCCAGCTCGCGGCCAGTTCCGGGTGGGCGGCGAAGACGGCGGCCCGGCGCTGTTCCCAGGCGGCGCAGGCGGAATGCATCTCCCTGGCGCGGGCGGCGAACAATGCGCGCACGGCCTCGGGAACATGAAACGCCTCGGCGGGCATGGCCAGGGCCTCTTTGGTGGCCTTGATTTCATCCGCGCCCAGCGGCTCGCCGTGGGCCTTGTGCGAATCGTGCAGGTGCGGAGCGCCATGGGCGATGTGCGTATGGGTGATGACGATCACCGGCCGGTCCAGCACCGCGCGGGCGGCGGCGATGGTGCGGTCGATCTCCTCCAGATTGTGGCCGTCCATCTCGAGCACATGCCAGCCGTAGCTCTCGAAACGCTGGCGGACGTTGTCCGAGTAGGCGAGGCTGGTGGAACCCTCGATCGTGATGCGGTTGCTGTCGTAGAACAGGATCAGCTTGCCGATCCGGAGGTGGCCGGCGAGCGAGCAGGCTTCGTGCGAGAGGCCCTCCATCAGGCAGCCGTCGCCCGAGATGACGTAGGTGTAGTGGTCCACCAGCCTGGCTTCCGGCGTGTTGAAGCGCGCGGCCATCATCTGCTCCGCCAGCGCCATGCCGACGGCGTTGGCCAGTCCCTGGCTGAGCGGACCGGTGGTGGTTTCGACGCCGTCCGTATGCCCGTACTCCGGGTGGCCGGGCGTGAGGCTGCCAAGCTGGCGGAAGCGTTTTAGTTCCTCGAGCGGCAGCTTGTAACCGGCCAGGTGCAGCAGGCTGTATAGCAGCATCGAGCCATGACCGGCTGAAAGCACGAAGCGGTCGCGGTCCGCCCAGTGCGGTTGCGCGGGAGATTGTTTCAGATATTTCAGCCAGAGCACCGCGCTCACGTCGGCCATGCCCATGGGCATGCCCGGATGGCCGGAGTTGGCGGCCTGGACGCCGTCCATGGCCAGGCCTCGAAGCGTGTTTGCCGTCAATGCGATAAGATGCATGTTTATCCCGCTTTCCGTGGATTAGTCCAGTTACTTGGTGGCTCGCGCAATAAAGGACTTGCGTTCCACCCTCCAGTCTGGTATCAACAGCCGCTGTTTATCGTATAGAAATGCGGTGTTTGTCCAGTCCGCATTTCCGCCAACCAGAAACACCGAAAGAGTATAGACAACGTTATGAGCAAATATGTTTACAGTTTCGGCGCCGCGGGCTCCGAAGGCAAGTCGAGCGACAAAAATCTATTGGGCGGCAAGGGCGCCAACCTGGCCGAGATGTGCAAGCTGCACATTCCGGTGCCGGCGGGCTTTTCGATCACGACCACCTGTTGCGTGGAGTATTTCAAGGACGGCTCGAAGTTCCCGCCGGGTCTCAAGGCCGAGGTCGAAGCCGCCATGACCAAGGTCGAGAAGGAAATGGGCATGGGCTTTGGCGACGCCGCCAACCCGTTGCTGGTCTCGTGCCGCTCGGGCGCGCGCCAATCCATGCCGGGCATGATGGACACGGTGCTCAACATCGGCATTTGCGCCAAGACCATCCCCGGCCTGATCGCCAAAACCAGGAACGAGCGTTTTGTGTACGACTCCTACCGCCGGCTGATCATGATGTACTCCGACGTCGTGATGGAGAAGGCCGAGGGGGTCGAACCCAAGGAAGGCCGCGGCATCCGCGTGCAGCTCGAAGAGATCATGCACGAGATGAAACAGAAGAAGAGCTGCGCCATCGATACCGATCTCAAGGCGGAAGACCTCAAGCTGCTCTGCGAAAAATTCAAGGAGCGCGTCCGCAAGGCGCTCGGCAAGCCCTTCCCGGACGATGCGCGCGAGCAGCTCTGGGGCGGCATCGCCGGCGTGTTCAAGAGCTGGAACGGCAAGCGCGCCATCTCCTACCGCCGCATCGAGAACATTCCGGACGAGTGGGGCACCGCGACCAACGTCCAGGCCATGGTCTTCGGCAACATGGGCGATACGTCGGCCACCGGCGTGGCCTTCACCCGCAACCCCGCGACCGGCGACTCGCGCTTCTTCGGCGAGTGGCTGGTGAACGCGCAGGGCGAGGACGTCGTGGCCGGCACGCGCACGCCTAATCCGATCAACGATGCCACCAAAAACGATCAGAACTCCAGCATGCTGTCGCTCGAAAAGGCCATGCCGGCGGTCTACAAGCAGCTGGCCGGCATCCGCGACGCGCTCGAAGCCCATTTTCACGACATGCAGGACATCGAGTTCACGATCCAGGAAGGCAAGCTCTACATGCTGCAGACCCGCACCGGCAAACGCACCGGCACGGCGGCGCTCAACATGGCCATGGACATGCTGGAAGAGGGGCTGATCGACGCCAAGACCGCGGTCATGCGCGTCAAGCCCGCCCAGCTCGACGAACTGCTGCACCCGATCGTCGGCAAGGACGCCGAGAAAACCGGCAAGGTGCTCGTCAAGGGCCTGCCGGCCGGCCCGGGCGGCGCCTGCGGCGCGGTGGTCTTTACGGCGGCCGAGGCCTGCAAGCAGGTTGCCGCGGGCAAGCAGGTCATCCTCGTGCGCGAGGAGACCAATCCCGAGGACGTCGAGGGCATGCGCGTGGCCAGCGGCATCCTCACGGCGCGCGGCGGCATGACCAGCCATGCGGCGCTGGTCGCGCGCGGCTGGGGCAAGTGCTGCATCGTCGGCGCCGGCGCCATGCACGTCAACGCCGCCAAGAAGGAACTGGTCGTGGACGGCCAGAAGATCAAGGAAGGCGACCTGCTGACGCTGAACGGGTCGCGCGGCATCGTCTACGTCGGGCAACTGACGCTCGTGGACGCCACCGCCAACCCGCGCTTCCAGGCCTTCATGCAGATGGCCGACAAGTTCCGCACCATGGGCGTGCGGGCCAACGCGGACACGGCTGAGGACGCCCGCCGGGCGCGCCAGTTCGGCGCCGAGGGCATCGGCCTGTTCCGCACGGAGCACATGTTCTACGGCAAAGGCAGCGAAGAACCGCTCTTCCTGCTGCGCAAGATGATCCTCAGCAACACGCAGGCCGAACGCGTGGCTGTGCTCAAGAAGCTCTTCCACTTCACCAAGAGCGACATCAAGGCCGCCCTGGCGGCGATGGACGGTCTGCCCGTCACCATCCGCCTGCTCGACCCGCCTCTGCACGAGTTCGTGCCGAAGAGCCTGGCCAAGCAGAAGGAGCTGGCGCTCAGCCTCGGCATCACGCCCCGCGAGGTGCAGCAGCGCGGCGAATTGCTGCACGAGAACAACCCCATGATGGGCCACCGCGGCGTCCGCCTCGGCGTCACCTATCCCGAGGTCACGGAGATGCAACTGCGCGCGATCTTCGAGGCGGCGGCCGAACTGCTGAAGAGCGGCAAGAGCTGCCATCCGGAAATCATGATCCCGGTCACCTGCGACGTGAGCGAGCTCAAGCATCAGCGCCTGCTCTGCGAGAAGGTGCATGCGGAAGTCTGCGCCAGCAAGGGCCTGGAGACGATCCCGCACTCCTACGGCACCATGATCGAGATCCCGCGCGCCGCGCTGCTGGCGGACCGCATGGCCCAGGAGGTTTCGTTCTTCTCGTTCGGGACCAACGACCTGACGCAGATGACCTTCGGCTTCAGCCGCGACGATATCGGCGGCTTCATGCCGGACTACCTCAAGCAAAAACTGCTGCCGGCCGATCCGTTCGCGACGATCGACCAGGACGGCGTCGGCCAGCTCGTCAAGATGTCCGTCGAGAAAGGCCGGAGCACCCATCCCGGCCTGAAGTGCGGCATCTGCGGCGAGCAGGGCGGCGACCCGGAATCGGTGCGCTTCTGCTTCAAGATCGGACTCAACTACGTGAGTTGCAGTCCCTTCCGCGTGCCCATCGCCCGCCTCGCGGCCGCACAAGCCGCGATTCAGGGCTGATAGCGGATCATGACCAGCGCGCTATTGCCGGTGGCGGACGGGGTCGAGGAGATGGAGGCGGTGATCGCCGTGGATATGCTGCGGCGCGCCGGTTGGCGGGTGACCATGGCCGGCCTGACCGCCGGTCCGGTCACCGCGTCGCGCGGCGTGCGGTTGATTCCCGACACGACGCTGGACGACAAGCTGGCGGCGAAGGATTTCGACGTGCTGCTGATCAGCGGCGGGGCCAAGGGTGTCGCCCATCTGCGTGCCGATGCGCGGGTGATTGCGCTCGTGCGCGCTTTCGCCGCGGCTGACAAGTGGATCGGCGCCGTCTGCGCCGGTCCGCTGGTCCTGCAAAGCGCGGGCATCCTCGCAGGCCGCCGCGCGACCTGCCATCCCGGCGTGGCGCCGGAACTGACCGCGCCGCTGCGCAGCGACGCTCCGGTCGTGGTGGACGGCCGCATTGTCACCAGCCAGGGGCCCGGCACCATGCCGGCCTACATATTGACCCTGATCCGCCTCGTCAGCGGCGAAACGATCGCCCGCGACGTCGCCCAAGGCATGGTTCTCGATCCGTCTTTATAAAAGGAGCTGCGCCCATGCAGGACGTTCTTTTCTACGAAGCCTTCGAGGAAGAAGCGGCGGCGATCCGGCGGCATCTCAAACCCGGCATGCGGGCCGAGTTCACCCCAAAGACGATTCAGGAGTGCGGCGACCATCCCGTGCCCGCCCGCGTGATCAGCGTGCGTACCCAGTCGCTCTTTCCGCCCGCCTGGAAGCCCGGCTCGTTCGCGATTCTCACCCGCAGCACCGGCTACGATCATGTCGCGGCCTACCGGCGCCGCGCCGGCGCCGCCGTGGACGGTGGCTACCTGCCGCTCTACTGCAATCGCGCCGTCGCCGAACAGGCAATGCTGCTTTGGATGGCGCTGCTGCGGCGCATGCCGGTTCAACTCAAGAATTTCCAGACCTTTCACCGCGACGGGTTGACCGGCCGCGAATGTGCCGGCAAAACGCTGGGCGTCTTCGGCGTCGGCCACATCGGCTCGGAAGTCGTCAGGATCGGGCGTGCGCTTGACATGCGTGCGCTCCCCGTGGACATCGTTCAAAAGCAGCCGGACCTTGCCTATGTGCCGCAAGACCAGGCGCTGGCGGAGGCGGACATCATCGTCTGCGCCATGAACCTGACCGAGGAAAACTGCGGCTATTTCCGCTATCAAACCCTGCGCGAAGCCAAACGTGGCGTCCTTTTTGTCAACGTGGCGCGCGGCGAATTCGCCCCCGCGACCGATTTGCTGCAACTTCTGGAGGAAGGACATCTGGGCGGTGTGGCGCTGGACGTTTACAACCACGAAAGCGAACTGGCCGTCTCCCTGCGCAGCGGCCGCGTCTCCGAGGATCCCGAAGTCCAGTCGCTGCTGAAACTCGCCCGCGATCCCCGCGTCGTCTGCACCCCCCACAACGCCTTCAACACCGTGGAATCGGTCGAACGCAAAGCCGAACACAGCGTGCGGCAACTGGAATCCTACCTCTCCACCGCCCGTTTCCTCTGGCCCGTGCCGTAGGGCAACTTTACTCAATGGTTGAGTAAAATTACTCAATGAGTGGCGGTAATCAAGAAGCCGCCTGAAGGCGGGACACCTTGCCGCCTTCTGCCGGTTCGGATATCTTGCCGCATGGCCTTGGCGGGTAAAACGGTGTCCATTCATGACGCGAGCGGGTTCGACCAGGTCGGGAAACGACTGAAGTTGGACCCCGGCGTCATCCGCCAGGTGCGCGGGGCGTTTCTTCGGTCACTCCGTGGCGAGGCCAAAGCCATGGAAGCGATTCCTGTCGGCGTGCGTGACGGGTTCGCGGCGGCGGTGCGTTTCCATGAACTCACGCCCGCGGATCGCCGGGATTCCCGGAAGGACGGCGCGACGAAAGTGGTGTTCCGGACCTCGGATTACCACTTGATTGAAAGCGTGATCCTCCGGATTCAAAGCGGACGCTCATCCCTGTGTGTGTCATCGCAGACCGGTTGTGTTGGAGGGTGCCGATTCTGTGCGACGGGCCGGATCAAAGGCGGGCGCAATCTGACAAGCGCCGAGGTGCTTGACCAGGTTGTGCGGGTGGGCGAGATCCTCGTCGCCGAAGGGCGCAGGCTGCGCAATGTGGTGCTCATGGGCATGGGGGAGCCGCTCCTGAACGAGGATGTCGTGTGCTCGGCGCTGGCGGCGTTGCAGGGCAACGACGGGTTCAACCTGTCCGGCCGCCACCTCCTGGTCTCGACGCTGGGGATTCCCGGCGCCATGCGCCGCCTGGCCGCGAAGTTTCCCCAAGTGGGCCTGGCGGTAAGCCTTCACAGCGCCCGGCAGAGTGTCCGTGACGCTCTGATGCCCCTGGCCCGGCGTTGGCCGCTTGGCGAACTTCGCCAAGCCATTCTGGATGCCAATACCCTCCAGGACAGGACGGTGATGATCGAAGTCCTGATGCTCGACGGGGTGACGGATACGGAGGACGACCAGGCGGCGCTGATCGAATGGCTGACGGGATTGAGGGTTCACGTGAACCTGATTCCTTACAATCCGGTCGGGGATGTTGCGCTGGATGGTGTTCGGTTGCGAGCTTCGCAAAGCGTGCGGATCCAGTCGATGCTGGAGGCTCTGAAGGCGGCTTCGTTTACGACGACGCGACGCCGGTCGCTGGGCGCCGATATCGGAGCGGCTTGCGGCCAGTTGGCGGGAGACCAGTCCGAGCAACGGCAGCCAGACTGAAGTTCACACTTCCTGATCCCGTGCTGTAATTACGCATGTTTTTGCGAACTGCCCGGAAAATGACATGGCACTTTTTGACGCGTGACAAGTAAAGCGGCGTGGTGAATTCTTTGGGGCGAACAAACGGTCCCACAAAGGAT
>CAIYGI010000271.1 GCA_903925685.1 uncultured bacterium | reverse complement strand
CTGTAAACGGCGGTCGAAAAGTGTAGCGGGTGGCGGTCGAATACTGTAGCACCCATGGCGGGGTTGATACCGCAATCGCCTGATGGCGTCAAGTGCAAGAGGATGGCGGGTGTGGGATTCCCTGGCTTCCCTTCCCCCGAGGGGGAAGGGAATTGTTTTCGGTTCGGTCGGGCCGGTTATTTCCGTTTGCGGGCCTTGGCCTGCTTGAGCCGATAGCTCTCGCCGTTGGCTTCCAAGATATGAACTCGATGCGTGAGCCGATCCAGCATCGCTCCCGTCAATCGTTCGCTGCCCAGCACTTCGGTCCATTGTTCAAACGGCAGATTGGTGGTGACGATCAGGCTGGTCTGTTCATAAGCCCGACCCACCACGTCGAACAGCAATTCGGCTCCCGTTTTCGAGAACGGCACGTAGCCGAGTTCATCAAGGATCAGCACGTCCTGACGCTGGAGCTGTTTGTAGAGGCGCTGCAAACTGCGATTCTCCCGCTGCTCCAAGAGCTGCGTTACCAGTGCTGTCGTGGTGATGAACTTGACCCTTTTGCCCTGGCTGCACGCCGCGAAGCCCAGTGCCGAGGCCAGATGAGTCTTGCCGGTGCCGGGATTGCCCACCAGCAGGATGTTCTCCTTCTTGCCGATGTATTCGCCGCGCAAGAGTTCCCGCATCAATGGCTCGTTGATCGACGGTTGCGCCCCGAACTCGAAGCTGTCGATGGTTTTGATCACCGGAAACTGAGCTTCCTTGATCCGGCGCTCGGTGGCCCGTCGTTCCCGATCAATCAACTCCCGTTCCGTCAACCGCAACAGGTATTGGGGATAGTCAGAGCGTTCCTGGGCGCACACCGCCGCCACACTGGCATAGTCACGCAACAGCGTCGGCAGTTTCAGCGCCTTCAGATGATGTTCCAGCAACAGGACAGAGGGATCTTTGCTCATCGCACACCTCCCAGGAGTTGCCGATAGCATCCGATTTCAGGAGCATCGATGCGCACATGTCGCAAATGCGGGTGTCCATCCAACGAGAACGCCGTGAACCGGTAGTCGGGTCGTGGAAAGAGGAATTGGGCAATCGCATCACGGGTGATGGCGCCTACGGCCAGTGCCTGTTCCACGGCATGACGGAGTTTGGGCAACGAATGCTTTTCCAATAACCGCAGCACCCGGATGTATTCCCGCGTGCCGTCTCCAGATCGTTCGTTTTCCAAACGCCGACGCAACATGCCGAAGCACTCGGGCAGGCTCCAGTGGGCCAAAGGCCGGGCATGATCCAACGCTCCGGGCTTCTTTTCCAACAACGCCAGGTAATGCAACGGCTCGAAGCGGACCTGTTCATCTTCCCAGATCCGCCCATGCCGGGCGATCTCCAGCCCTTGTGCGTAGAGCACGACTTGCTGCCAATAACCTTTGACCACCACCGGCTGATGCGCCCACTGCACCGGCACGGAGTAATCGTTGCAGTCAAATCGCACCAGCGACAGGGAACTCGCGGTCGTGGAAACCTGACGACAGGCTGCGAACGGTGTGGCAGGCAAGGGCAGAAACGCCTTTTGATCTTCCAAGAGCAACTGCTCTTTGGTGGCCGACTGGCCGCGCAATCGGCGTTGGCGGTCATCCACACAACGCTGCCGCAAGTGCGCGTTCAACTCCGTGAAGTCCCGCATCTGCGGCACAGGAACAAAGCTGTTCAGCCGCGTAAACTTCACCCGGCCTTCCACCACGCCCTTTTCATTGCCCCGGGCCACCTGACAGAAGTGATGATTGAACAGGTAATGACTCTTGAGCTGGCAGAATCCTCGGGTCAACTTCCGCTCCTTGCTCCCGCCGATGATCTGCGCCACCGCAATCTTGGTGTTGTCATACGTGATGCGTCGGGGCACACCTCCGAAGAACTCGAACCCTTGCACATGCCCTTCCCAGAAGGTTTCCGTGCATTCACGCTCAAAGGCCATCACGAAGTCGGCGTCACTATAGGGCAACGCCATCACCATGAACGCCACCTTGCGCAGGCGTCCATTCATCTTCACCAAAGCCTCCCCAAAATCCACCTGCGCCTCGCCAGGCCGATGAATCAAGGGCACGAACACCTCCTGCCCGCGCTGTGTCAGTCGGCGCACCTCATCCTTCACAATGGTGTAGCCGCCCGTGAACCCCGCGTCCCGCAAGCGTTCCCAGATCCGTTTGGCCGTATGCCGCTGTTTCCGTGGCAAAGCCTTATCCTCCCGCAAATACTGTTCGATCTTGGGGAGAAAAGGATCGAGTTTCTTACGCTGTCGCTTCTGGCGTTGCCGGTAGCCCGGCGGCTCGCTGTACTCCAGAATCTTCTTCAGCGTCTCCCAGTGCATTCCGGTTTCCCGGATGATCTGCCGCTTATGGACCCCCTCGACCAATACACGTCTTCGAATCTCGCTCCATCGCTCCATATCAGTGTACATCCCTTCATTGTTGATGAAGGTGCTACACTTTTCGACCGCCCCGTCACACCCATGACCCCGCTACACTTTTCAACCGCCGTTTACAGGAGCCGGGCCAAGACTGGTTGAAGTGTTGGTAGATGATCCGACGGACGTCTTCCGTGGCCAACTCGCTCAGCCGTTTTTTGTGAAAGACTTGTGCCTCTGCCCAGCGCTCCGGGCTGATGTCGAGAATGAGGGTCCTGCGCTTCTCCATGGAAAAACTTAGGGCCGACGGTGGCACTGCTCGCCAAGGGCGTCCCACGCCGAAAAGGCCGCCGGATGAAACCGCCACATACGCGACGCGTCCGAGCCGGGCGTCGAATGCCAGATCCCTGACCACACCGAGCGACTGCCCCTGCGGGTTATCCACCATCATGCCGATCAGTTCGGAGACCTTCAACGGCGGGATAAGATCGCGCGGTAGCACGTGCTGTTGTGATCGCATTTCCGTTGTGGTTGATTGCTGCGCCATCAAGGTGGCCACCTTTTGGCATGGCGGGGTTAGTTGGGACACTCCCGGAGTTTCAGCCCAGACGTTCGGTGCGAGGGTTAAGACGGTGATAGCACACATCCAAATTATAACCTGCGGTTTCCAAGTTTTCACGTGCTACCATAATCACAGGCTGCGAGTGGGTGCCATGGGGTGTTCACCCCACTCACGGAATTTGGGCAACAGGCCAGTCATCGGTGGGAACGCTCATGATTGGGCAATGAATCTTCCGAGGCAGGGCCGGCCGCTACTTGACCGGCTGCGGTGGGGATTCATGGTCGTTGTGACCAAATGGATACTCGAACCAATCCCCGATTCCCCGGAGCAGGAGGCTCATGAAGGCAAAAGGGGTTTCAGCCAGTGTGGACTTCAGGCGCGGCGTGAGATCATCTTTCGGATGCTTGAGGTCCCCGGACATCCGTACGGTGGTCCAACAATAACCGTCATGTTCGCGACTAAAGACCGTCTCTCGCGCATTGGGCAGCCAGTGCAAGTAGGGAGGCGTCACACCAAACTCGAACAGACCGGCCAACTGTCCCTCGTGGACGGTCAAATTCCCTTCCAGACGGAAGACACCCTTCGATTCAATGGTGAAGTCGCGCACTTCCAAATGAGGATGTTTCCATGCAAAGTGAAACTGGCAGTGTTCGATCGGCAAGTCGCGCAATCCTTGATTGCCTGTCAGTGCGGCCAACTGATCCAGCGTGGGCAGCCCGTGAATCCTGCCAACGACGATTTGAAGATCCCCCGAACCGTCGAACGAGTCGAATCTGCCGCCCGTCGCTTTCCGTTCCAGGGTGCCCTGGCCTGTGAGATGTCCGCTGACGAGGCCATCAATCGAGTCGTGCCAG
>CAIYGI010000270.1 GCA_903925685.1 uncultured bacterium | reverse complement strand
CTGTAAACGGCGGTTGAAAAGTGTAGCAGGGTCACTGGCGTGACGGGGCGGTCGAAAACTGTGGCACCCTCAACAATAATGAAGGGATGTACACAGATATGGAACAGTGGAGTGAGATTCGCAGACGAGTGTTGGTAGAGGGGGTCAGCCAGCGGCAGATCATACGGGAGACGGGGATGCACTGGGAGACGTTGCAGAAGATCCTCACGCACAGTGAGCCACCTGGGTATCGGCAACGCCAACAACGACCCCGCAAGAAACTCGGGTCTTATCTTTCCAAGATCGAACTGATCTTGCAGGAGGATCAGGCATTACCTCGCAAGCAACGGCACACCGCCAAACGGATCTGGGAACGTTTGCAGGAAGAGGGGTTCACGGGTGGTTACACCATCGTGAAGGATGCCGTGCGTGAACTGACCCAGCGGCGGCAGGAGGTGTTTGTTCCTTTGATTCATCGACCTGGAGAGGCGCAGGTGGACTTTGGGGAAGCCTTGGTGAAGATGAATGGTCGTCGGCGGAAGGTGGCGTTTCTGGTGATGGCATTGCCGTATAGTGATGCCGACTTCGTGATGGCGTTTGAGCGTGAATGCACGGAGACATTCTGGGAAGGGCATGTGCAAGGGTTCGAGTTCTTTGGCGGCGTGCCGTGGCGCATCACCTATGACAACACGAAGATTGCGGTGGCGCAGATCATCGGCGGGAGCAAAGAGCGACGGTTGACCCGAGGGTTCTGCCAGCTCAAGAGTCATTATCTCTTCGATCATCACTTCTGTCAGGTGCGGCGTGGCAACGAAAAGGGCGTGGTGGAAGGACGGGTGAAGTATACGAGGCTGAACAGTTTCGTGCCGGTGCCGCAGGTGCGGGACTTTGCGGAGTTAAATACACACTTGCGACAGCGGTGTGTGGAAGATCGCCAACGCCGACTCCGTGGACAGGCGGCCGCTAAGGAGCAGTTACTGATTGAAGATCAGAAAGCGTTTCTGCCTTTGCCCGTCACGCCGTTCGCCGCTTGTCGTCAGGTTTCCACGACCGTTAATTCCCTGTCCTTAGTGCGGTTTGATTGCAACGATTACTCTGTGCCGGTGCAGTGGGCGCATCAGTCAGTCGTCGTCAAAGGCTATTGTCAGGACGTTGTGCTGTATGCGCAAAGCCAGGAGATTGCCCGTCATCGGCGGATCTGGGAGAAAGAACAAGTTTGCTTCGAACCGCTGCACTACCTGGCGCTCTTGGAGAAGAAGCCTGGGGCGTTGGATCATGCCCGTCCCTTGGCCGACTGGAACTTGCCTGAGTGTTTCAGTGTGTTACGACGACGGCTAGAAAACGAACGTGCAGGGGATGGCACGAGGGAATACATCAAGGTGTTGCGGTTGTTGGAAAAGCACTCTCTGCCCAAACTACGCTGTGGTGTGGAGCGGGCACTGGCAGTTGGTGCCATCAGTCGTGATGCTATCGTCCAATTCCTCTTTCCCAGACAAGGCTGGCGATTGACTTCATTCTCACTGGATGGACATCCCCATTTACGGCATGTGCGCATCGCAGCACCGGAGATCGGAGCTTATCGGCAACTGTTGGCGGTGGGCCATGAGTAAAGATCCCTCGCTGCTGCTGTTGGAACATCATCTGAAAGCGCTGAAACTGCCAACGCTGTTGCGTGACTATGCCAGCATGGCGGCGGTGTGCGCCCAGGAACG
>CAIYGI010000269.1 GCA_903925685.1 uncultured bacterium | reverse complement strand
TGACCGTTTCTTGGCCGTTTCTTGGCCGTTCCGTCGTTCCTAGTCCCTAGTCCCGAGTGCCTAGTCCCTTCTTTTGTACCCTACACCCTACACCCTGTACCCTACACCCTATTTCCTACACCCTAGTGCATTGTCACACGATGATTTTAGGGTAGACCGATTTCAGTTTGCGCCGCGCGTCTCCGACTTTGAATTGCCAGTCAACACCACGTTGTTTGACGTTGCTGCGGGTATGCCATGCGGTGGTTTCAGACCGCAGCAGATCAATCGTCGCGAAGCGGCGACCTCTGACACATTGCCGAGTCATCGCGCTGAGTTCGTTCTCGGCAATGTTCAGCCAACTTCCGTGCTTGGGCGTGTGGCGGAACTCCAGCCGTCGCACAATGGCCCTGGCCTTCTCTGGCTCGAATGCTTCATAGAATGCGCCCATCGTGTGCGTGTTGAGATTGTCGCAGACCAGGATGATCTTATCCGCCGAAGCATATCGCGTTCGCAGGAGTTCCTCGACTTCCATCGCCCAATCGATCTTCGTCCGCCGTGGACGCACGGTCACCTGCCGCCAACCCGGCAGCGGCTCGCAAAACATGAAAATGCTGGCCGTGCCCGCCCGTTCATATTCGTAATCGACGCGGCGTGGATGGTCCTTGGTGGCGGCCTGCGGAACCCGAGTCTCTTTCAACAGTTGGATCGGTTGCTCATCCATGCAAACCACCGGGTATCGCCAATCGTAGGGCTGGGCGTAGGTCTCCAGAACCTCTTCCATGTTGGCCACGAACTCGCCGTCGGCTTCAGGCGGAATCACCCAGTAATCGATCTTCCGTTTCGTCATCCCGTTTTTTTGAGCGTTCGGCGCACCGTTTCATAGCTGATTGACTCCACGATTTCCAGCACCACCACCTGCTCCGCCAACAGACGCAACGTCCAATTCGAAAACCCGGGCGGCGGTGACCCCAGACGCATCGCGATCAGTTTGGCTTCCTGCTCTCCATCCAGCAACTTCGAGCCGGGCGGCGTGAGCCGGGGCTGGCCGTTCAGCGTGATGTCAAAACCCTCGGTGACAAACCGTTCCCGAACGTTCTCCACTGTCTTGGTGCGACAGCCAAACGCGTCGGCAATCTTCGCGTCCGTCCATCCGGGACCATCCGCATCCGCTTTGAGCAGCACCTGCGCTCGGCGCGCCTTCTGCGACGAGCCTTTCAGGTCATCAACCACCTGCTGTAGCACCTTCCGTTCCTCGTCCGTGAGGCGAACAATGTACTTCTTGAGCATGATGACAACACCTTCCTTGGTTAATGTCATCATCGACCTTGCCGCCAGTTCTACATTACCCTAATTCATGGATGTGACAATGCACTAGGCAAGGAGGCCTACTATGAAGAAAAAGTATATCGTGACGTTGACGGAAGTGGAAAGGCAAATGTTGCAGGCGATGCTTTCGCGCGGGAAGGCGGCGGCGCGGAAGTTGATGCACGCCCGGATTCTCCTGAAGGCCGACGTAAGCGGGGACCGACCGACACTGAGCGACGATACCATCGCCGAAGGTATTGAGGTTGGCAGAGCGACCGTGGAGCGGGTACGCAAGCAGTTTGTGGAAGAAGGTCTGGATGCCGCGTTGGAGCGTCGCAAGCCGAACCGGGAGTATCGGCGAACTTTGGATGGCGACGGCGAGGCCCGCCTTGTGGCGTTGGCCTGCCAGCAGCCGCCGGAAGGCCGCAGCCGATGGACGTTGCGGTTGCTTGCAGATCGAATGGTACGCCTGGAGTACGTGGATGAAGTGTCCAAAGACACCGTCGCTCGTGTCCTCAAAAAAACGAACTTAAGCCTTGGCTGAGCAAGCAGTGGTGTATTCCGCCCAAGGCCAACGCCGAGTTCGTGTGCAAGATGGAAGACGTGTTGGAAGTCTACAAGCGTCCCTACGACCCCAAGCGTCCGGTGGTGTGCTTGGACGAGACTAGCAAGCAGTTGATCGGCGAAGTGGCGACGCCGGTGCTGGCCTCGCCGGGTCAGGTGGCTCACTACGACTACGAATATGTCCGCAACGGCGTGGCGAACATCTTCATGATCTGCGAGCCCCTGGCGGGGCAACGCGAAGTGGAAGTAACGGATCGGCGGACGAAGAAGGACTATGCCTTATGCCTTCGAAAGATTGCCGATGAGATGTATCCGAACGCCGAGGTGATCGTGCTGGTGCAGGACAATCTCAACACGCATTCGCCCGCTTCGCTGTACGAAGCCTTCGAGCCGGCGGAGGCCCGGCGACTGATGAACCGGTTCGAGGTGCACTACACGCCCAAGCACGGGAGTTGGCTGGACATGGCCGAGATCGAACTGGGCATCCTGGGCCGGCAGTGCTTGTCGCGACGGATCGACAATGTGAACGACTTGCGGCGAGAAACGAAAACGTGGAATACGAACCGGAACGCCGCCAGCACGAAAGTGAACTGGCAGTTCACAACGGCAGACGCCCGGATAAGGTTGAGGCGGCTTTATCCCTCAATGGAATAGCGACAGAGCACTAGCTTCCTTCTTTCTCTGTGACCTCTGTGTCCTCTGTGATATAGTCTCCCGGATGGGTCCCCACCGCCGACCGACACTCGATCGCCAATCGGCACCCGCCCGCCAATCTCCAAACATCAATCCTCAATCACCAATTCATTCCAGCGTGCCCGTGCTGATG
>CAIYGI010000268.1 GCA_903925685.1 uncultured bacterium | reverse complement strand
TGATGTTCTCCTGATTTTACTGTTGATAGTGAAGATCACCATATAATACACGGGATTTTATTGTTTTCAAGATATAATTAGCTCAATTTGATTTATTATTGGAATCATATATTTTAATAAAATATCTATCGAAAGCTCGGAGAACAACTCGGTCACATCACCGTCGGAGCATTATCGTGTGGCAGGTTTAATATGGTCAAAAGAATATCCATATCCAAAGACAAATCGCCGGGTAAAAGAGTTGAAAATGCCGAAATTTATATTATATAAAAATAGGTATGACCCCTAATGCCTAAAAGCGCACGCCCAGACCGTACAGGAACGCATACACGGCATTCAGCGACCCGCGCTCGTCCCGCTCCCAGATGCCGACCGGCCAACTGTAGCCACCCCAGTCGTCACCACCAACAGTGCTATAGGGGCTACCCCAATGCTCGCCGGTGTGCTCGTCCCAGGCCTTCAGTGCGCGCTTCTCATCACCGGGGCTGTGCGCGGCGTATTCCGACAACTCAGCAATGTCTTTGTCATGACCCAGGAGCGCCAGATAATCCTTACCCGAGATCATCCGAAAGGCGCCGAACTTAAGCCCTTCGTCAGAGATTTTTAATGCATCGGTGTATTCGCTTTTGCCCACATAAATATGGCAGGCGACACTCGCTTGCGGACGGGTCGTGATCGGCAAGGTGGCGCCAGTGATTTTGGCGAGGCAAGTCTGCAATTCCAGCGCCGCCAGTTTCACAGCGCGGGGTGGTTTCTCGGAGATCAGAATGTCGGCGCAGGGTTTCCTGTCCTCGACCAGACAGGTTTCGCCAAGATGGAGCCACGCACACCCTGACAGCGCGAAGACTGATAACATGATGACAATATGACCAGGCAAAGCTGTTTTTTCATAGCTGTTCCTATTTCCCGTCCCGGACGGTCCAGACGCGGCCTATGCCCTTTGTCTCATTGTCGTTTTCGCGGTTCATAGTACAACGGATGAATTCGGTAAGCCATGGGCCGGCCGGTTCGCCGACCGTGGTCGTGCTCGCCCAATAGTAGCCGTTAACCTCTTTCCAATCGACCACGACATCCATGAACGGATCCCCTTCCTTCCACTGGGCGGTGCCCTCCGTGTTCGACAGTCTTGGCCGGGGATAATTCGTGTTTATAAGACTGTAATATTCCGTCAGGTTCGGCAGACGCCAGTCGCTGTGGCCGCCATAGTTCAGGCTTTTACAGAAGGCCACCGCTTGCGCCCAGGTTTGCGTGCCGCCGGGCAGATTCGCATTCCGCGCCCACATCAGACCCGTCAGGTTGTCCACCACGCAGTTCGTGTCCGCCGGGATCGTGAAACGCGGAATGGGGCCAGTCGGAACCGCCTGTCTTGTCTCCTCCCCGCGCGCTTCCACCAACCACCATCCCATTGCCGTCGCCATGACCACGACCAGTACCGTCAATTGTATCCGTTTCATACGGCCCCCTTTTTTGTAACCGTTCACGGCGTGTCAGTGACTGCTCAAGGATCTGCCCGCCGTGTGCGAATCCCTGATGGAATTGGCGCCAGCCAATCCCAATAACACAAATCATAGTCTACCCCCCCCCCCCCGAATGCAACCGAAAAAACTTCTTTTTGGGCTGGACTCGGTTGGGGTGTTTGTGTACTCTTTGCGCCATGACAGAGGTCATGGTACTGCAAGGGCGCACGTTGACCGACACGGATATCGAACTGATCCGCGCTCTGTTGGCCGCGCACCCGGCCTGGGGGCGAACGCCGTTGAGTGAGGAACTGTGCCGTCGGTGGAACTGGCGCAACGCGCAAGGCCGACTCAAGGATATGGCGGCGCGCACGCTGCTGCTGAAACTGGAGCGGACGGGCCACATCCGTCTGCCGCCGCGCCAACGACCTTCGTCGAATGGCTTGCGGAATGGTCGCGAGCCCCTCGCACCCGTCGGGCCCGAAGCGATCCGCGATGCCTTGCGCGACCTGCGACCGTTGAGCGTGAGCGTCGTCGCACCCCGCTCGGACGACCTGCGACTGTTCAACAGTCTGCTCGCCCACGAACACTACCTCGGGCACCGCAATACCGTGGGCGAAAACCTCCGCTATCTCGTGCGAGACCGGCAGGGCCGTCCCCTGGCGTGCGTGCTGTTCGGTTCGGCGGCGTGGACGTGCTCCGATCGCGATGACTTCCTCGGCTGGGATCGCGCCACGCGCGAACGCAACCTGCAAAGGCTGACGAACAACACGCGCTTCCTCATTCCCGGTTGGGTCCAGGTTCCGCTGCTGGCCAGTCATGTGCTCGGGCTCATTGCCCGGCGCATCCGCAGCGACTGGCAAGCGAAGTACGGGCATCCGGTCCATGCGCTGGAAACGTTCGTGGATCGCTCGCGCTTCCACGGCACCTGTTATCGGGCCGCCAACTGGCTGAAGGTGGGCCAGACCACCGGTCGTACGCGCAATGACCGAGCCCATCGGGGTCCGTTGTCCACCGTCAAAGACATCTATGTCTATCCCCTGGTCCGAGATTTCCGCCGGGCGCTGTGTACCCCAGCGGCGGACACCCAAAGCGAGGCCATCGCGTGCTGAGGTTCTACACAGGGAAGCAGCTTCAAGCCCGGGTCCAAGCGGCCGTTCAAACGGCGGTCCAGACAACCGAAGAGCACGTGCAGGCTCGAATCGATGCGGCGGTGGCGGCCGCCGTCGCGCCGCTACTGGCACGCATTGCCGAGTTGGAACAAGAGATCGCCCGGTTGAAGAAAAACTCATCGAACTCCTCCAAGCCGCCCTCCAGCGATATCGTCAAACCGCCCCGGATCACCCTCGGCCGCAAGAATGGCAAACGACGCAAGGGCGCGCAGCCCGGCCACCCTCGACACGAACGCACCCCCTTTACGGAGGACGAAATCGACCGGCAAGTCACCTATGAACGGGACGACCTCGATCCAAAGGAATGGGAGCCGCTGAACGAATGGGACGTGGTGCAGCAGATCGAGTTGAAGGAATCGCCCGTGGAGATTATCGAGCACCGGGCCCGGCACTATCGCCACAGGCGCACCCACCAGGTGGTGTGCGCGGCCCTGCCGGAAGCGGTCAAGGCCGCCGGCCTGATCGGGCCGCGTCTCTCGGCGTATGTGGCGTTCCTCAAAGGCGCTTGTCATATGTCCTATACCACCCTCCAGACCCTGTTGGCCGACGTCTTCGGCGTGACGCTCAGCACCGGCCAGCTGGCAACAATCACGACCGGCAAAGTCTCCACCGCGCGGGCCGCTCCCTACGCGGAACTGCGCGCGGCGTTGCCCGCTCAAGACCGCCTGGGCATCGACGAAACCGGCCACAAAGACGACGGACGCAAGTTTTGGAGCTGGTGCTTTCGGGCTCACGACTTTACCCTTTTCCACATCGACCCCAGCCGCGGCTCCGACGTCCTGATGAACATCTTGGGCGCCGCCTTCGACGGCGTGATCCATTGCGACTATTTCTCAGCCTATCGCAAGTTCATGAAGGACAGTTCGGCCGTCATGCAGTTCTGTCTGGCCCATCTGATCCGCGACGTGAAGTTCCTCTCCGAATCCTCCGACCCGGTCACGCGCCGCTGGGCCGACCAGACGCTCCACGACTTCCGCACGCTCTTCCGCCTCATCCATCGACGCGAACAATTACGCCCGGCGTACTTCGATCGCCAACTCGCCGCCCTACGCGACCGATTGATCCATCGCTTTCAACACGCCCCGGACCGCTCCGGCGTCTGCGACCTGCGTGAGCGCTTCCGCCTTCACCCCCAGGAGTGCTTCACCTTCGTCACCACGCCCGGAGTCGAACCCACCAACAACATGACCGAGCAGGCCATCCGTTATCTGATCCACCATCAGCACCTGTGAAGCCCAAGGCCGGTCCGTCTTCCAGTTCCTCTGTTCCGCACTCAACGCCCACTTCTCCGCTCTGCCCTCCCCTTCGCTTATGCCGTCCGGACCGTGAACGGGTACCCTTTTGTTTCACTATTTAGCGCACATACAACTTCCCGAATTTCATCGGCACCTGAAAACTGCCCGTGCCCGTGGGAGAAAAGGCGGACGCTTCCCGGCCTTTCTCGCTGATGCTTTGGCGGTAGACATTAAAATACCACGGATACGTTTCGCTCGGCTTGTTTCCGGCCACGCCGAGCAGGGGCAGCAGGGTCTCCTGCGATGGGTCCTCAATCGGAATGCGAATCTCCGCGCTCCACGTGTCCCCGTCAATATGCGTGGTGACCTCCGCTTGTGAAGACCATCTCGGCTCCGCTCCGCCCTTCCAATCGTCGTCGAACAGTCCACCGGCTGGGCTGATGGCGAGTTGATAATAGGAATGATTGGGGGTTTCGAGCATGAGCTCCACGTCTTCGCCGTCAAAAATCCCCTCGTCGTCATGCTTACTCGACGTGTTGGCCAACGCCGCCTTGGAGGAACCTTTGCATTCAATGCCAAGGTACAGATTGTTGCCAGACCACGCAACCTTGAAGGAGGTCGGACGGGACGCCGGCCGCCCTGTTA
>CAIYGI010000267.1 GCA_903925685.1 uncultured bacterium | reverse complement strand
GCCTGGCTGGCGGTGTTCGGGATTCCGGCGACGTTTCTGGTTGGGCCGCCGAATGTGCCGAAGACCGAGGAACCGGAATATCAGCGGATTGCCGAAGAGTTGATTTCGGATGGGCGCGGGTATTTGCCGAATGGCAGCGATCTGAAGTACGTGAACGGTGGGGCGGCGCGGCCGCCGTTTCTGGATCGGCTGGCGCAGATTGACAAGGACATCGTGCTGGTCGGTGCGGGCGGGTTGCTGACGATGTTGGCGGAGCCGGGCAGCGGTACGTTGGCCGGCGGCGCGCACCAGCGGGCTTTTCTGGACATTGCCCGCGGTGACGCGGCGTTATTGAGCGAGGTCTTCCAGCGGGATTTTGATTTGCCGCTGTTGAGCGAGTCGTTCCCGGATCAACCGGTGGCGGCGTACTTCGAGTTTGCGCCGAAGGATGCGGGTGAGGCGAGTCGGGTGCTAGATGACGCGGTGAAGTTGGTGTCGGCGGGGGTTAGGATGGATCCTGCGGAGTTGGCGGAGAAGACGGGGTACCGGGTGGTGGAGGGGGCGGGCGGTAGGCAGTGAACATTGAAACGCCCGACGATGCACATGAACCTCACCGACGGAGCGAAGCAGGACCGACGTAGCGTTCGATGCGCTTGTTCGAGAGCGCTATTTCCTTTGAGAAGCAGGCGGGGGAGGCCTGGTGGGTTCTTGCCGCTGGGCTCTTTGACCGGTAATGAAGGCGTAGACGAGGCTTATAACCGTAGCCCCGGCAATACCTCCGCCAACGACATCGTGTCCCATGAGGGTGACGATGGCACCGGTGACAATCCCGAAGATACCTATGAGGAGACCAAAAAGTTGGCCCCTTGAACTCTGAGAGTTCTGAGTGGTGACGATGGAGCTTTCCATTTCTCTTCGATGGTCTGCCTGTTTTTCGGCCATCGCCATGATACGGTCCGCCCCATTCGGAATGTGCTGGTTGTAGAGGGCGATGTCCTCGGGCGTTGGTAGAGGCCCCTGGTGATGTTTCATCACCAAGTGGGTTGTCACGATGCTGAGCAGTTTGCGCCGTTGTTCCCTGGGGAGTTGACTGAGGATTTCGGGAGCCTCAATCTCTAGACGCTGGAGGACCTCGCAACAAGGGTTTTCCTCGACAGTCTCCGAGGGTGGTAGCGGGGTTACCACCTTCTGTTGTGGCTGAGGTAGATTGGTCTTGGATTCGTCTGCCATCTAGAATCTCCAATCTCGATCTCTGTCTTTTCCGCCAAAGGTAGGGGCAAGAGGGTTCGCATGCATAGCGGAATTTAGGTCCTGTCCGACCGCTTTCCAGTCGGAACTAAGCGCGGAGTAATCACCAAGGCGGTTGGATGGCGACAGATCGTGTTGGTAGTAGTTCCCGCCAATCGCCAAGCAACTTCCCATTCCCGACGTGAAGTTCGATCTCGGGACAAAAAAAATCGTTCCAGCATAAGGATTCATGTTCAATTCATCCTCTCTTCCGGACAAACTTACAGATGTCCGTTGGCCATGTCAACACATCGAGATTCATCCTTACTCTTGTCCGTTCAACGTCCTATTTATTGTCACGCATATTTCCGGAGCGGCACCCGTGACCCATGATATGCATCAAAGAAATCGTCGCAATTGGCTTGCCGGCAACAAAAGTGAGACCAATTTTTGCGCATACGAGTGGATCATTATGGAGTTTTAATATGCGTCAAGAGCAACAGGCATTCGTTCCAGTCTAACTGGTTCCTCGTTTTTCAGCCGTAACCCGCCGTTCGTCACGCCGTTTTCTGGTTTTCTGAAGGGCGCGTCCTGGGCATCCAAATCCTTCCTGTTTTCGCCATGGGTAGATGCTGCGCTGATTGCGCGGTGATGTCAAATAGGCGGTTTGGAAGAAACGATGAAGGCAGAACGATGAATGATGAATGGAAAGCGGAAAACAAGGAGGCCACCTGCCGCAGGCAGGCGGCTACAAAGTCGGGATGGTTGGGCAGAAATGTCGAATGCGATGCAATAGGTAGAGGGGATGAAGTGCATTAGTGCGGGAGGTCGTTAGTGCATTAGTGGCAGTGCGGGCAAGGCGGCAGATGGGGAGGCGAGGTCTGGAAGACCATGAATTATTTGATTTTGAACCGTGAATTTCAGATGGCGGCGGACGGCTGGTACCAGATCGCGCCGCTGGGGGAGTTCCCGCACGCGCAGGCCGGCGTTGTGCAGGTGGTTGATCAGGCGGCTTGTGCGGCGATGGTGAATGCTTTCCATCAGGCGGCGGGTGTCGAACACTTTGCCGGGCTTCTTGTGGATTTCGATCATTTTTCGCTGGATGGCGAGAAGCGGTCGGAGGCTGCGGGGTGGATTACGGAACTCCAATGCAGAACGCGGAACGATGAACGCGGAACGGGGAGTGCAAGACCGAGGTCGGAGGTCGGAAGTCAGAGGTCAGAAAGCGAAGATGGTTCACGCGGAGGCGCGGAGAGCGCGGAGAGCGGAAAGCAAGGCGGGGTTTCTACCACAAAGATCGCAAAGAACACGAAAGAGGGAGCATGTGAAGACGGGCTTTGGGCGAATATCCGGTGGAGCGATTTGGGTGAACAGGCGGTGAAGGGCGGGCGGTATCGGTTTATTTCGCCGGTGTGGGCGCGGAGCGACTGTGAGGATCTGGGCAATGGGCGGGTGCGGCCGATGCGGTTGTTGAATGCGGCGGTGACGAATGATCCGAATCTCAAGGGGATGGTGCCGCTGAGCAACAGGGTGGATGGTGGAGGGTGGAAGGTGCAGGTGGAAGAAGGCGGAAATCGGAATGTCGAATGCAGGCGGACGGATGTTGCGCGGGCGGCGGCGTTGGCGGTTCGCCAGGCGAAGGCGGGGTTGAGAGCGGTGAGGGCGGAGGTCGGAGGTCAGAGATCGGAAATCGGAAATCAGAAGACCGTTTCACGCGGAGGCGCGGAGAGCGCGGAGGGGGCGAAGAGGTTCGTGTGGGTGACGGGGGCGAATGATCGGCATTGTCCGAGGTGTGCGGCGCTGGCGGGGCAGGTGCGGACGATGGCGGAATGGGAAGCGGCGGGTGAGACGCCGGGTAGTACGGAGTTGCTCTGCGGGGGGAATTGCCGGTGTCAACTGGTTGAATTTTGAATGTCGAATGTCGAATTTTGAATGGCAGAAGGCGAAGCGGCCACCTGCCGCAGGCAGGCGGTTACGAATGGCGGAAGACGGTGTGAGCGCGAAAATGTCGAATGGGATGCAATAGGTATAGGGGCGTGTTGGTGGGGGCGCGAGGGGCGCAGAATCTGAAATGAAAAGAGGGAAATCATGAGCGAAGTTGCTGTGGCTGGCGAGGTGGTTGCTCCGGTTCCGGGCGAGGGTGTCGAAGACCTGAAGAATTCTTTGGCGTTCGAGAAGGGCAAGAACAAGGTGCTTCTCGACGAGGTGCGCAAGTTGGAGGACGAGATCGTCAACAGGACGGTTGCGGACTTCGATGCGGTGATCAGTGACCAGTCGCGCGAGTTCTGGCGCGGGCAGTTGCTGTCGAATCGGGATGCGGCAATTGTCGCGCTGGGTGAGCTTCAACTCGCGAAGCAGGGCGGCGTGGTGGGCGCGGATGGCGCGACGCGGCGTCCGATTCACAACCGGGCGATCGCGCGGCCGGTGCCGCCGGCGGTGGTGGCCGGGGCGGCTGGCGATGGTGTGGCGGATGCGAAGGCGGTGAAGGTGCGCAATCGGGCGCATGCCATTGCGAAGACGGAGCGGCTGGCGTTCTCGGAGGCGTTCCGACGGGCGGAAAGGGAAGTCGGTGAATCGGTGAGCCGGTGAGTCGGTGGGCGGAAGAGAGCGGAGAGCGGGGAGTGAACAGTGAACAGTCCGGCAGTAGGCAGTCGGGCGGTCGGGCGAAGAATTGAACCGCGGATGAACGCGGATTAACGCGGATGGGTAATGCGGGGAGATTTCACCGCAGAGAACGCAAGAAACACAAAGAAAAGCGAATTTAGCGAAAAGCGAGAAAGGGTCCAAGAATGAGCCAGAGTAATACGAGGGTTGGGGATTTTCGGGTGTTGGCGGGGGAAAGTTTGGTCGGCATGGAGGGGCGGTTGGTGCGGATGACGCACGACACGCAGGTGCCGGAGGTGAAGTTGCCGGATGCGGTGACGGATTACGCGATTTACCTGGTGCTGGAAGGCGCGGCGGATGCGGCGCTGTGTTCGGTGCGGCCGCTGGAGTTCGGACGCAATGTGCGGATCAAACTCAAGGCGACCTGCAATCCGGGCGACCTGCTTGTTCCGGCGGCAATCGACGGCACTTATGACGGTATGGTGCAGGTGTTGCCGACGGTGGGCGGGACGTATCGCGGCCTGGCGATCGCGGAAGAGGCGGGCGTGGATGGGCAATTGGTGCTGTGCCGGCCTTGCATGTTGAGCAATGTGACGGTGCTGGGATAGGTGGCAGGTGGAGGGTGGAGGGTGGATGGAAGAAAAGCGGGGAGCGCGGAGCGGGGAGTGAACATTGTGGGCGAGGGAGGTTCGAAGATGAAGGTATTTATCGGTTTGGTGGTGCTGGTGGTCGCGATGGTGTGCGGTCAGGTTGTGCTGGCCGATGCGGATGCCGTTTTTCGTGAGGCGGTACGGAATGCGGTGGCGACGGGTTCGACGGCGCTGGCTACCGGAAAGATTCGGGTTGGCGGCGCGGATAACGTGGCCGCGGCGGTGACGCCTTCGGGGTCCTGGATGATAGACACGAATGGCGTGACGACGCTGGCCGGCAATATCGCGTTGGCTCGGTTGACCAATGCAGTCGGCGGCGGGTTGTGCGTGGTGACGAACAAGGGGGTTGGTTACACGAACATCATCACGTACATCGGGACGGTGGCGGGAACGTTGGCGCCGTAGGAAGGTGGATGGTTGAGGGTGGAAGGTGGAGGGGGTCAGCAGTAGGCAGTGGCAGTAGGCAGTAAACGGGCGAAGATTTCACCACGAAGGGGTTCAAAGAACACGAAGTAGTGGTGGTGAAAAGGGGTAAGGGTCGAAAATCAAGGAAGGTGAGAAAAGATTATGAGCAGACTTTCAGATATTAGCGCGTCCCCCACCCTGCGCGAGTTCGCGCAGGGGGCGGCGCAGAGTTCGATCATGCCGGTGGCCGACTTTCTGGCGCCGACTGTCCAGGTGGCGACGAGTGTGGGTCGGTTCAAGTCGTACACGGAGAAAAACCGGTTTCACATTCCCGACACGCTCCGGACGATGGGCGGTCGGGCGGCTGAGTTGCGCTTCGATGCCACGGATGCGACGTACAACTGCGAGCCGCATGCCCTGGATTATCCGGTGGACAATCTGGAGCAGCTCGAAGCGGATGGGTTGGAGAATATGCTGCGCGAGGGCGCGGTGGCAGTGGCGGAGGTGTCCGCGTTGTCGCACGAGAAGGCGGTGATCGATGCGGCGCTGACGGCTGTGGGCGCCGGGACGGCCAAGTCCTGGGCCGATGCGGCCGATCCGATCGCGGACATTGATGACGCGATTCTGTCGGTGATCAAGGCGGCCAAGTACGGGTCGCTGATGGGCGTGGGCGTGTTGTTTGGTGCGACGGCTTGGAAGATTTTCAAGAATCAGACCAAGGTGCGCGGTCGGTTCGTGGTCGGCAACGGGGCCGGCATGGGTGCCGGCAATGGAGCGCTGGGATTGGCGGTGCCGACGGAGCAATCAGCCGGGCAGATGTTCATTGGCACGCCGGAGATTCGGACCTCGTACATGATTTACGACAGTGCGCCGGAGGGGAAGTCGGAGTCGATCAGTTTCCTGTTGGACTCCGCGGTGTTGGTGTTCGCGCGCAAGGAGTCGCCGAGTCGGCGCGATCCTTCCTTCATGAAGACGTTCCGACTGATGGATCGATTCATGGTGCCGGGGTCGTACATGCGCGATGACGGGCGGGTGGAAGTGGCCAAATTCGATTGGTCTGAAGACGTGAAGGTCACGAACAGCGCGGCCTGCATTCGGTTGAATGCTTCGGCGACGTAGGCGCTGGCGCGCGGTGAGTAGTGAGTGGGGAGTGGTGAGTGGTGAGTGGTGAGTGGGGAGTGGGGAGTGGTCAGAGGTCGGCAAATCGGAATGCTGAATGTTGAATGTCGAATTTTGAATTCTGAAGGGTGAAGGCTGTTTCAGGGTGCCGGGGAGGGCGGTCTCGATGAGGCCGTCCTCCCTGGTGGGGGTGACAGATGGGAGACTGGACGGAATTGACGGTCGCTACTGTGACCAATGCGTTGCCCACGGACATGGCGACGCTTTACGCCACCTGGATTGACGTGAACCCTGGGAAGGTGACGCGGCTGGGCGAGTTGGTGGCCGAGACGGTGTCGATCTATCGGGCGGCGGTGGCGGCCAATCCGCGCAATGAACTCGACGTGGCGTTGAACACTGTGCCGACAACCGGGTTTAGGCATGCGCTGAACCAGATCATGTTCAACCTGGGCATGGAGATGGGCGTGCAGTTTGCCCCCGAGGTCTACAGTCTGATCACACGGGCGGACATCTGGTTGCGCATG
>CAIYGI010000266.1 GCA_903925685.1 uncultured bacterium | reverse complement strand
TCGTGCCCGGTGTCCCTTCCCCGCTCCAAATCCGCCACGAAACCAGCCCCGTTCGTCTCGTTGCGCTCCTCCTTGCCCGCTCCTCACGCTCGCTCCGCCCACTCCGGGGGCGTCACGGCCCTTACGCGCGGATTTGGGTGTCGGGTGTCGGGTTCGTGTTTCCGTCCATGCGCTCGGCTTCTATGGGCGGGCCGGTGAATCGGTATTCTTTCACGGGCTTGAACCGTCTCGAATCGTACGCTTCCCACCGTTCAACAGTCATGCCGTCCAGTGTCAGAACGTCCGCAGTCCGGAAGCACAGCCCCAGCTTGCGGCCGGTTGCCCGTTGCGCATTCTCGCGCGTCTCGGGATCCGTCAAGTCGCCATGCTCGGGCAGTCCCGGCGTCTCAGTCCCGGACTCGGCTATCACGTCCACAAGGTCACTCGCTCGCAACCATGCCCCGGCCTGCCGGGCGCGGATCACGTCAAGCGCCACGTCCCGCAACCAGTTCAAAATGGGGTTAGTTATGCGGGCTTGCGTTTCGCGGTGTCCGTCCAGAAGCGGCCCGGCTTCCAGAAGGTTCCGCGTTATCCAGTCCAGAACTTGCGCCCAGGGGCGGAAGTCATGCCGGGTTTCGGTTGTGCGCGGCTTGCCCGCGTCATGCCATGCCCGGATAATTGCGAAGACGGCCCCGAGGTATCGGGCTTGTCGGGCGCGGACGTGCTCAAGGATGTCGCCTTCCGGGTAAGACGTGAAGGCGTGCCCCTCGGGTTGCTTCAACAGCCGGACACAAGCGCAGCGGTTCGCAAGGTCTGGCGTCACGTCTGCCTTGTTCGATGTCAGCATGATGACAACCCGGCGCGGGTCAATCTCGACGGGTTCCCGGTAGGGCGCGCGGGCGTGGTAGGTGTCTTCAGTCAGGAAGCTCTCAAAACTCGGGGAGTCAATCTTGCCCCGGACGTTATCCAGGGCAATGAAGTTCGCCCCGCGAATCAGCGCCAGGTTGAACGTTTCTTCCATGGATCCAACGCCAGCGCGTTGTTGCGTCACGGTCTTAACGCTCTGCGCATACAGGGCGGCCGTCAGCTTGTTCCGGAATCCCTTGCCGGTCTGGCTTGCGTCCGCTTCGCCCAAGTCAACGGGTGCGCGGCCCCTCAGCAGTCCGCCAAGAACAAGGGCGGGTGTTATCATGGCCGCCATCGCGCGGGCCCGGTCTGCCGGCGTGGCGAAGCGGAAGCCAGCGAGAATGTCAGACAGCAGTCGCCGGGCCTCGGCAACGTCCATCGGCTCGGCAGGATCGCCTGCAGCCAGAATGCCGCTTGCGCGGTCATACCCTGAAACCTGAATCAGACTTCCGGCCCGCTCAATCAGAACCGGGCAGCGGGTCAAGACGTGTATCGGTCGCATGGCGTCACGGAAGGCGGCGGACGCGGCAATCAGTTTCGCCGTTTGTTCCGGGCAGGTGGCGGCGGCCACGTTGCCCGGCCCGTCGGGCTTGCACAGAACCGCCACGGCCTCAAAGTCGCTCGCCAGCGCGGCGGCTCTGACATCTTCCAAATGCGACAGTCCGTCCTGGTCCGTCGCCAGCTTCACGACGGCTCCGCCCCGCAGAAAAAAGCGTTCTGTCTGTGCCAATAAGGCGCCCAGAACGCGGCCGGTGTCGGAAATGGATTGCGCCCCGGCGGGCAGTAGCACGGCCGGCTTGTCCTTCGTCTCGACAGACACGGAAGGCGCGGCGGCCGTCGGTTCCTCGATCGGCGGCTCCCATACCGGCACCATGCGGACGATCTCCCGCAGTTCCTCGACTGTCCCCCCGGCGGCCGTCCAGTCAGCGGCGTCCTTAACGGCGTGCCCGTCCCGGTCTGGCAACTCGACAACGCGGACTGATTTCGCCTTTCCCGTGAGTGTCCGCGCTACAAGAGCCGCATGCCGGCGGCCGGGTTCGTCTCGATCGGGCAAGATCACAACATCGGCCCCGGTCAACGTGGCGGTATAGGTAGACGTCCACTTCCCCGCTCCGCCGGGGTTGCAGGTTGCGCACAGCCCGAGGGCGGCCAGGGCGTCGCAGTCCTTTTCCCCTTCGGCTAGGAAGACGGCGCGGTCCTCAGTCTTTGCCCGGATCACTTCCGGCAGTCGGTACAGGACACGCTCAATGCCGTTCGTCTTCCATGTCCAAGCGCCGGGCTTGTCCGGGTTCGGGCGGCGTTGCCGAAAGTCTTTCGGTTCGAAACGCACAACCTGAAACAGCAGATTGCCGGCGGCGTCCGTGTAGTCATATGTCTTGACGATCTTCCCCCGCTTGCGCGGCGTTCCCTGTGCCACGACTGGCGGCGGAAATAGGTCCGCAGACTTAACGCCCAGGGCGGCCACAATTGCGGGGAAGGTGCATCCGGCGTGACAGTTCAACAGGACGCGGCCGTCCGCTCCTTCGGCTATGCCCAAGCTAGCGTTGTGGTCTTCGTGGGCAGGGCAACGGGCTTCCCAGCCGTTTGACGTGCGGCGGGCATCGGGCAGGCCTGCGGCGATTTCTTCCGCCGTCATTGTGCACCCCGTGACAATAGGCGCCGTTCCTCACGTTTTGCTGCGCGAAGTAACGCCGCGGCGCATTCCCGCCGGACACTTACACGCTCTCGCGCAGCAAGGTTCTTGTACTGTAGGAACATGCCGATAAGACCAGCGTATCCAGTCCCCACGGCTACGCAGTCAATGCCGGCGGAGGCGTCCGCCGCGGGCTGGTCAATGTCGGTGGGCTCGGGTTCTTCCGCCGTCATGTCTTAACCTTTCTCGCCTGGCCCGGACGATAGGGCCACAGAGAAAAGGCCGGCGCGGTGCAGTCGCGGGCCGGATCGCGGGCCGGTCGGGAGAATGCTTGTTTGACGGCCGCCCGCGCGTCTCCGTCTGACAATGGCGGGGTGCATCTTGCCGCAAAGGTTAGGACGTGCCCCTCCACCTCTGGGGGCGAAAAACCTGCATCCCGTAGCTGGCACGTTGCAAATAGGGCGCGCTCGTGGCGCGTGCCGTCAAACACGCCGTTGGCGATAAGGGCCTCCACAGTACGGGGTAGGCTGGGCGCGCGTGGACGGGGTGCCGGTGTGGCCTTGCGCATGGGTGCGGGTGCGGGCGCTGGCGGCACCTCAAAAGTTTTCGCATCCTGGTGGTAGATGAGTGTCGAATCATGCGAAACAAAACAGAGCCTGCACACGTCGCGGCAGGCGGCGTCCGCATCCAGACCGTAGGTCTTGCGGTAGTAGGCGGCGGCGGTGTCGAATGCTCGGCCGTGGGTGGTGGCGTCCGCGTCCACGGTGATGAGCAACTTCACCCCCGTCCCGGACGGAGAAACGAACAGGGCCATGGTGTGAGGATCGCCCGCCAGTTGCGCCCGGACTGACTCCAGGTCGCCGTTCAGGTGATCGAAGTCGAGGCAGAGTAAACCGGAGTGCTGCGCCAGCGCCGTGGCTTTGTGCCCTCCGTCGAACGTGCCGGGCCATGTAACTGCCGGCAAAGTTTTTTTGATTTCGTCGGCGGCGTTTTTGCCTTGTGCTGCCAGTGTAGTCCGCACTTTTTCAACCTGGGCCTGCCAGCGTCCACCGCGAATGTCATCCAGAATCGCGCGGGCCTCGACGATGGTGTTGGACTTGGCCGTCACGCTTGCGAACATGGAAACGAGCGGGGAGAATCCGCCAGCGCCCGGTGGCAAAGCCTCCCGGAGTTGCTCCGGTGCGCTGGCGGAACGTGTTTTGTTCGCCGGGAGGCTGGCGGCGTTCACGGGGCGCCGCCGATCTGGCGCGCTGGCACGCGGCTAGAATTCACGAATGCCGAAAAGTCTTCTTCCATGTAGCGAACGCTACGATGCCCAAAACGCACAAAGGCAATTCGACGCTGGGCACGCAATCTTTTCTGGTCGGCAAGAGTCACGCCCACGGCAACCAGGTCGGCGGGCGTCAGTAGGTGCGGGAGTTGTTGGGCGGATTTCATGATGTCGCCCTCCCTGCAAAGATTTCGGGGAATGCCGCAGCGGGTGTCATGCCCAACGCGCCCGCCCAGCGGTTTGCCTCGTCGCGCGTCAACCCGTAGCGGCCTCTTTCGACGGCATAGACCTTCTCTTCGCGGATGCCTGCCCGCTCGGCAAGGTCAAGCGCGGTCCAACTATGCGCCAGCCGCGCCGTCTTTAAGTGCTCTCTTCTCATCATGCTGCCTCCGTCGTTGCTTGTGCTTGCGACGACGACAACATACGGACGAAAACGGACGGACGAATGAACGGCAATTTGTCCGGCGCAATGGGAAAAAAGAAATACCGCGCTGGGTGTTATCCCAAACGCGGTATTTCAAAGGCGGACGGAAAAAAGAACCAGCCTATTGACAAGGCCCTCGCGATTGTCTCTTGCGATGGGCTTCATGGATTGCTTTGACGTTCTGATATGGCATTTTCAAGATTTCGGCAGCCGATTTGATGCTTCCGCGTTGCCCCAGAGTTGCGCTCTTAAGAATTGCGTTCTCAATCTTTTCGATCGTGACGGTTTCGTAGTAGCGATTCCGGCCCGGTCCCGGCTTGCGCTTGGGTGGCGTTTTTGCGCGTGTTGCCTCAGCTATGGTTTGCAAGTTGTCACTATCGCGCTGTTTTTGCGCGGCGGCGGCCGTGCCCCCGCTCGCATGATTCAACCGGGCCAGCGCATCGCGCAGGGCCAGCAGGTCGCCGCGCGTCGTTTCCGGCAGCCGCTCGATCTCCCCCGGATCCATGCACGCGGGCCAATCGCCATGCACGGCCGACAACAACCCGCCTTCATACACCTTGCGCAGCGTCGCCGGTCCGCTCGCGAAGGGTGCCGGATCACCCTCGCCCGCGCGTGCGATTTTGCGGCATACAAGGGCCGCCACGTCAAGCAGCCTATCAAGCGTTGTCTTCGCGCTTTGAACGGCAGCCAGGTCGCGGCATTCGGGCGTTGCCCAGCCCATGCGCCACAGATCGGCCGGATAGCTCATGATCGCGATTTTCGCCCCGTCAAGCATCGTGTCCGCAGCCCCCGCGTTCAACGCGCTTTGCAGTTTGGACGCATGCGCCGTCCAGGCGTCACGCAACGCCGCCGCATTTCGCGCGGCTTGATGGCGCATGGTTTCCTCGTCAAGCAGCCCGTTGAACCTTCGGACCGGTGCGGTGTTCTCGATCACAATGAACCGCGGACAGGACAAGCAGCGAACAGCCCGCAGCGTGTCCGTTATCCACGGTTTGACAGGGCCGCCGCAGTCCGGGCATTTCGTCGGAAGGTCTGCCGGCGGCTCGGTGGTCTTCGTCTCGGGTGTCGGGGCGGCGGTGGCGCCCTTGGTCTTCGTACGTTCGTTCTTCGTCTTCATTGGCATTCCCCTATCAGAATGCCCAGGGGCGGCGGTGATAGGCCACACGCCCCCAGGACTTCCCCGGTTAATTAGGCCGGGACAATCGTTGTTATGCGTTCACAAGTCCGGCGAAACGGTCCACCATTTCGCGCCCTTTGTCGGTCAACTTTGCCGTTTTCGCCATGCGGCGGACGGCCGCGGCGGCGGTCATAAAGCCATAGCTCGGATACGGCTTCACAATATCGCCCGCGCCGAAAACTTCACCGCGCGCCCGGTTCAAAAGAACTGGTTGCCCGTAACTCGATGCGGCGTTCTCCGTTGTCAATTCCCATGTTCCGGTTAGGTTCGTTTGCATCTCGTCTTGTCGTTCTTCTCGTGCCCAGTGTCCCGCCAAAAAGCTCTTGATTTATGGTGTTCAGTATTTGCAGGGAATTGGCAAAGCCCCCGCAACCGCTACGCTCACGCGCGGCACAAAGCCCAAACGCCATGTCATATCTTCGCTTTCAAATGGCATTCGCCAATTCCTTCCGCGTCGCGCCCAAGGCGAACAACGCACGCAGGATCAGGTCAACCGAAACCGTCGGATCGCCCTTTTCGATCTTCGCCACGCGGCTTTGACTTGTCTTCATGCATTCGGCAAGGGCAACTTGCGTCAGGTTTTTCCGTTTGCGTTGCAGCTTCACGGCCTTGGTCAAGGCCAGCTTGGTTTCGATATACTCCATATCCGCGTCGTTCAGGTTCAAAAACTCTTGAACCGTTCCGACCTTCCATCCGGCCGCTTCCAGTCGCTTTCTCTTATCAGCGTTCATGTTCATTCCCCCGTTATGTAATCGTAGTGCTTCAACCGTTTTCGGCATTCCTGCATGATTCGATCAGGCGTTGTCTGCGTCTTCTTCTCGAACAAATCCGCTACAATCACGGCGTCGGGATCAACCCGGCACAGAATCCGCCATGTCTTGCCCGCATCGTTGACGCGCAACTCCAAGCATCGCGGGCCGATTCCCGGCATGGGCCGTGCGTGCGGCATACTCAGGGTTTCCCCTTCCTGCAACATGCGCAGCAGGAAGCCTGCTTCCCGGCGCGCCTCTCTCGATAGTGGCGGCGTCCTAATCTCGCCGCGCAGGACAATGAGTTCTTTTTCCATGTCGCCGCCCATGCTATGCCATTTCTGGCATATAGTCAACTTCCCATTCTACACCCAAATCCGCGCGTAAGGGCCGTGACGCCCCCGGAGTGGGCGGAGCGAGCGTGAGGAGCGGGCAAGGAGGAGCGCAACGAGACGAACGGGGCTGGTTTCGTGGCGGATTTGGAGCGGGGAAGGGACACCGGGCACGA
>CAIYGI010000265.1 GCA_903925685.1 uncultured bacterium | reverse complement strand
ATTCCCTACAAGACGCTGGGCGTCGAACCGCCCGCGGTCGGCGCACTGTGGCGGGGCAACGTCATTCGTCTCCATGTGGCCGCCCCGGATCGGGTCGAACGCTCGGCCTGGTCGGCCACGGCCCAAAACAAGGGCGGGCATGATCCGAATGCCTTTGGCGACCTCGTTTTTGACGATGCCGCTGGTTCCGCCGGTGCGGCGGGCAAAGCGACTGCGTCGCCCATTCGGAAAGTGCGTGAGGATATGTATAAACAAACCTTCGAGATCCCGTCCGGGTGGAAGGCTCTGCCCAATCTCCTGCCGGCTTCGGCCTGGGGACCGTGGCGCTTCCACGAGGATCCGGCCGACAAGGGCGTGAAGGAAAGCTGGTTCCGCAAAGACCTGAGCGATACAGGCTGGACACAGATGCAAGTGCCCGCCTTCTGGGCCGAGACCGATGTGGGCGACATCCAGGGGTATGGCTGGTACCGCGTGGCGTTCACCGTGCCCGCGGACTGGAAAGGCAAGACCGTGCGGCTCCTGTTTGGCGCGGTGGACGAGCAGGCCTGGGTCTACGTGAACGGAACACTGGCTGGGGAGCACACGATCAAGTCAGAGGGCATTCAAATAGAGCAACTCTGGGATGTGCCATTTGCAGTAGAGGTCAAGCCCGAGCTCCTGACCTACGGCGGAACCAATGTTTTGGCCGTGCGAGTTCATAACTCCGCCATGAACGGCGGCATCTGGCGGCCGGTGCTCGCACAAGCAAAAGAGGAGAAGTGATTTATGAAAAGGATGATATCAAAAGATTTTAGAAAAAAGGAGTTTCAACATGCTGAAGTCACTGACACGTATCGCAATTGTTCTGTCGTTCGCCAGCGCCGTGTTCGCTGGTTATGACGAGGAGCTCGAGGCCGCAAAGAAGCTGGGCGCCGCCCACCAAAACGCGGAGGCGCTCGCGGCCTTCATGAAAGCCGCGCAAAGCGCCACCAACGAGCCGCAAGTCTGCGACAGTCTCAGGCAGGCCGCCATCTACGCCGCCGTGCTGAATCGCTTCGACCAGGCCATGGCGCTGGCCCGCAAGATTCCAGTGGCGCCGCTGTCGAAAAGCTGCCAGTTGGCGGTTCTGAGCGAGAGCCGCAAATACAAGGAACTACTGGAACAATTCAAGAACGAGGATTTTGCCGCATGGCCGAAAACCGTCAGTGGCGACGCGTTCCGGATGCGCGGCGAGGCGGCCCAGCTTCTTCGGGATGGCAAACAGGCGGTTGCAGACCTGACCCGGGCAGCCGACCTGGTGGAGGACGGTTATTACCGCGACCGCTCCATCCTCGCGCTTGGAAACGTCTATAAAGACCAGCTCAAGGATGAAAGCAAAGCCATCGAGACGTATGCCCGGGTATCGAACGGCATGCCATCCATGAAATGTAATGCCTGCTGGCTGACCGCGGATATATACCTGCGCCAGAACCAGCCCGCCAAAGCATTGGCGATCCTTGACCAGATCGACATAAGCAAAAGCGGGGGTGACACGCCTCTGAACGTGCTGCGTTCCAGGGGTCAGGCGCTGGCGGCGCTGAACCGTCGGGTGGATGCCATCGCCGCGTACCGGGCGGCCCTCAAAATCGAAGGAACCCCAACCGCCGTGCGGCAGCAGCTAGAAAGCGCGATTGAACCGTTCATTCTCGCCGATCCCAGTCAGATTATCCTCGCCGCCAAGGGCAAAACCGACTACCAGATCGTGATCCCGGATTCGGCGCCGTCCGCGGAGATCGGCAGGGCGATGACCAATATCGCCAAACTGGTGCAGACCGCCTTCGCCACCAATGGGTTTGCGGTCGATGTCGTTCCTGAAGCTAAACGCAACCCGGAAAAGCCCGGCCTCTTTCTGGGCGACACGGCCTTCGCCCGGTCGCACGGCGTGAACGTCGCCACATTCCCCGACTGGCGTTATGCACACAAGCGGGTCGGGCGCGATGTCATCGTCGCCGGCCGCGATCAACCGTGTCCCGTCCCGCTGCCTCCTACCTGGATTCAAAACGGGTGGGGGCGTAATGCATCGTCTGGAATGGATCGTCTGGGCACGTCGAAAGCTGCCGCTGATTTCCTGAGGCAATATGCCGGGGTCCGTTTCCTCTTACCCGGCGGCGAGACCGGCATCGAGTTCCTGCCGACCCCGGTGATCGCCGTGCCGGCAGACCTCAATGTCGTCAAGATCCCCGCCCTTCAATACTTTTTCTGGGGCGGAGGTGGAAATTCTTTCTACGAAGTCGCCAATAATTGGTTTCCGCTGGTGGACATGTCGCTTCCTAGCCACAGTTGGCCTACTGCCATCCCGGCTAAAAACTACGGCGAGACGCATCCGGAGTATTTTGCCCTGATCAGCGGCAAACGCTATACCAAACCCGGGGATCAATACTGTATCTCAAATCCTGATGTCCAGGAACTGATCTACAAGGAACTCCTGGGGCGGGCTGACCAGGGATACGAGGCTGTGAAGATTGCTCAACCCGACGGTTTTCAGCCCTGCCAGTGCGAGGCCTGCAATAAACTGTTTGCCACCGGCGACGACTGGGGCGAAAAAATCTGGATACTCCACCGGAACTTGGCGGAGCGCCTGCTGAAGGAAAGGCCCGGGAAAAAGGTGGTCCTCATGTCTTACGGTCGGACATGGAACCCGCCCAAATCGTTCAAGCAGTTCCCGGCGGATGTGATCGTCGATTTGACCCACCACGACCCCGTGCTCATGAAGGAATGGAGCGCCTGCAAGGTTCCGGGCGGATATGGCGCCTATACGTACACCTTCCTGGGCGGCTACACGCCCACGCAGACGCCGCTTGCCCTGGAAAAATATGCGAAGTACCTTTTTGAACTCAAAGTCAAAGGCATCTTCATTGACGGATTCTACGGCAACTACGGACTCATGGGGCCTTCGTTCTACGTCTACGGCCGCATGTTCGACGATCCGGCGCATCTCCAGGCCAAGGATCTGCTGGAGGAATTCTACGAAGGCGCGTTTCGCGAAGCGGCGACACCCATGCGGCGCTTCTTCGACACACTCTATCACGCCGTTCAGTTTTCGATCGACGCGAAGTGGTCCTATCAGGATGTGTATGGACACCAGCGCACTCATACTGGAGACAGCATGAAGAACATGACATTTGCCTATTCGCCGGATGTGCTCAAGGATCTGGAAACGTACCTTGGGCAGGCCGAACGCCTGGCCCCGTCGGAGAAAGTGAAACGCCGCCTCGCCCTGGTGCGGCTGGAGTTCGACCGTCTCAGGCATATCGTCACGGTCGGGCATTTATGGAACGCCTTCCGCGTCGATCCTGATCCGGCGGTGCGGGAACGCCTGCTCCAAGCGGTGGACGACTGGAACAATTTCCTGAAGATCATGTATGATGACGGTAAAGGCGGACGGCTGAAGTCCGGCATGCGGCGAAATGTCATCCCCGGCTGGCCCGAACTTATGCCATTCCTGGGACATAGCCATCACGCCGTGGCCTTGACCGTGAACAATTATGCCGGAAATTACCAGGATACGCCGTTGAACTGGAACACTGCGGAAATGCGCAAAACGGCCTTGGCCACCGCCCGGCGACTCGCCGTGAAACCGGCCGACGGAACAATCACCCTCGATGCGCCCGACTGGAACACGTCCGAAGCTGGCACCTTCTCCGCCCTGCCGGGCGACTCCACGCCCGTGACCCGCAAGACCTCCATCCGGATGCTCTATGACAAGACGCAGGTCTATCTGCGGGTCGAAAGCGAACTGCCGGGCACGCTCAAGGACTTTGCCCCGGTGGTGAAAGACGGCCAGCCGACCCAGGCCGAATCGCTTGATATCGCCATTGATCCCTTTGGCGCGCGGGAGAAGTTCTATCATTTCATCGTCGGGCCCCAGGCGCAGCCTCGCTACCAAGCCGCCCACGGGTTTATCGCCGACACGCTCCATCCGCTCTATGGCAAGGACGATCCGGGCTGGCAGGGAAGCTGGACGTACGAGACCCGGCTGGAGCCTGAGAAGAACCGCTGGCTGGCACTGCTGACGATTCCCTACAAGACGTTGGGTGTCGAACCACCTGCCGTTGGCGCCTTGTGGCGAGGCAACATCATTCGCCTCCATGTGGCCGCCCCGGACCGGCTCGAACGCTCGGCCTGGTCTGCCACGGCCCAAAACAAGGGCGGCCATGACCAGAATGCCTTCGGAGACCTCGTCTTCGACGATGCCTCTGGTTCCGCAGGTGCGGGCAAAGCGGAGGCATCACCTCTTCGGAAAGGGCGTGAGAATTTGTATAAACAAACCTTCGAGATCCCGCCGGAGTGGAAAGCGCTACCCAATCTCCTGCCAGTCTCGGCCTGGGGGCCGTGGCGCTTCCACGCGGATCCGGCCGACAAGGGCGTGAAGGAAAACTGGTTCTCAAAAGACCTGGCCGATACAGGTTGGACAAAGATGCAGGTGCCCGCATTCTGGGCCGAGACCGATGCTGGCGACATTCAGGGATATGGTTGGTACCGCGTGGCGTTCACCGTGCCCGCGGACTGGAAAGGCAAGACCGTGCGCCTCCTGTTTGGCGCGGTGGACGAGCAGGCATGGGTCTATGTGAACGGAACGTTGGCAGGGGAACACAGCGCCGAATCCGAGAAGGTCAGTGCGCTCCAACTCTGGGATGTGCCGTTTGCAGTAGAGGTCAAGCCCGAGCTCCTGACCTACGGCGGAACCAATGTTTTGGCCGTGCGAGTTCATAACTCCGCCATGAACGGCGGCATCTGGCGGCCAGTGCT
>CAIYGI010000264.1 GCA_903925685.1 uncultured bacterium | reverse complement strand
GGCATGCCGCGTCATCCCCAAACCATTCCACAAACTCCTGGTACGTGCGCGGATAGTCGATTCCGGCCTTGGGTCCTATGCGGTCGTCCATGCCCACGGACACTACACCTTGTGGTCGTTTGCGTCAAGTGGATACCCCCTAAGAATATTTGACGGTTTGATATCGCGGTGAACAAGGCCTTTCGCGTGTAAGAATGCCAATGCAGAGGCCAGTCTGTAGCCGATGTCGCAGCAATCGGCAACGGGCACTATGTTTCGTGCCTCTGCAACCGCTGATAGCGTCTTGGCCTCGTAGGTAAAGGGTGCAAGCGGACCATCATGTTTGAGGTCGTCTGCGAGTTCCATGATACAGAAATAATATCGAGATTTCTGATCGCGGCCGACATGGAGAACTTGAACAAGGTTGGGATGGGATCGGGAAATGGGTTCAAATTGTTCAATGCCTTTGAACTCGCGGGCGAAGGCGTGATCAGTCTCGAATCGTTCCCGAAAAATCACCTTGATGGCGCGGTATGTACCCGTGAGGCTTCTGGCCAGCCAAATATCGCCGTAACTGCCACGACCGATCTGCCGAATCAATTCGTGGTCTGGTATCTCAAAATCCTTTCTGGCGGCAGTCAAGTTTGTTGTTCCGGTCACTGTTCGTATCCTTCAAGGTGACAACTCTTCACCAGGAACGGTTTCTTGTTTCTGCATAAGCCCCGCCTTCACAATGGTTCTTTTTCCAGACGGCGAATCTCGCGTCTGATCAATGCGCCGATGCGATGCTTTGCCAAGTAGACTCCCCCTTGGGTCACCTTCAACTCCCGCGCCACCTGGCGAGGGGACCATCCCTGAAGGACGTAGCAGTCAAATACCTGAAACTGTTTGGGGTCTACTTGTCTCTTCACTCGCGAGATGGCCGTGTCCATCAGATTCTTTCGCCACTCCTCGTCCCAAATGCTTTGTAAGGCGTCCGTAGATTGATCGGGAATCTTGTCAATTGTCGAAGTGCGCCGGTCTTCCCGATCAACCGTCGTTCGCGCGGTCATTTCCGCTGGTTGACGTTTTCTGAATTGATCGGCAATTCTCCAGCGTGCGATATTCAGGAGCCAAGCCTTGAAGGTTCCCTTTTTGCGGTCATACCGGAATTGCTCGATCTTCTTTGAAACGGTGATGACGGTCTCTTGCACGGCATCCTGGGCCTCTGCGTCTGAGAGGCCAGCCTGTCGAGCTACGCCATAGATGAGTTTCCAGTATGTCTCAAAGAACAGGCGCCATGTCTCATGATCGTTCCAGACCCGAAGCCGTTCGAGAAGACTACTCCGTGTAGGTGCCCATTCCCGTTGCTTCTGTAGGCATTTTGGGGTTTGTCGGTCAACTATAGGCATTCTGGGATTCCATTCAGCAGAACCTTTTCAAAACGCGATGGAACAAAGGCTTAAATACTACAACCGGCGCGATAATGTGCGCTTCGTTAGCAACACACAAGCGAAATCTGACAGCGGAATCTGACGAACGTCGCAAAACGTTACCACCGCCCACCGGTATGGCGGTCTTGCCGAGACCGCCTCATCCTCCATTCTCCACCCAACCGCCCCAACCCGCACGCCCGTCGTTTCGCCAACCCCTGTAAGGCGCGCCATCGTCCACCCAACACCTCTGCATCGCAACGCCACTCACGGTCCCGCCCGTGGCGGTCGCCGCGCCAGTAGCGCGAGCCACGGACTACCACGCGGTACAGCGATGCCTTTCACAGTTCACAGTTCATATGCGTGAAACGCGTTGCGTTTTGCAGCCTTCGTGGTAGATTGTCGGCATGACACGAGCCGACATACAGCGTGGCGTCCAACAGGTTGTTAAGCAGGTAGTGAGTTTGGCGCGTCCGCAACGCGTTATTCTCTTTGGTTCTGCCGTCGAAGGGCGTGTCGGACCTGACAGCGACCTCGACTTCCTGGCCGTCGTGCCGGATGGACGGGACATCCGACAGGTCACCGATCACCTGAACGTGGGCGTCCGTGGCAGACTGATGCCGTGCGACTTTGTGGTGGTCACCCCGTCAATCCTGCGAAAACATCGCCACAAACCTGGGATGGTCTACGGCGAAATCCTGAATCATGGACGAGAGGTTTATGCAGGTTGAATCCAGTTTGCCGAACACCGAACACCTCCCTCATGCTCATCTTGTCGGCGTGGCCGGCGTTCGGAATGAACGCACTGGCGCAGGCGCTGGCGGGGAACGGCTGGCCGGTCACGGGGTCGGATCGCTATGCCGACGAGGGGCAGGATCTTGATGTGCTGCGCAAGCTCGAACTGGCCGGCGTACGGCTGGTGCCACAGAACGGTTCCGGCGTTACCGGCGCCACGCAGGCGGTGGTGGTCAGCACCGCGATCGAATCCGACAATCCCGCCCGGCAGGCCGCCGAGAGACTCGGAGTTCCGATCAGGCACCGCTCCGAAATGCTCGCCGGCCTGTTGCAGGGTAAACGCTGCCAGGCGGTGGCGGGTACCTCCGGCAAAACCACGGTTACCGGCATGGTCGGCTGGATCCTGGAGCAGGCCGGACTCGATCCGACGGTCGTAAACGGCGGGAGCATACTCAATTGGATGGACGAGCGACGCGTCGGCAGCGTGCGGTTCACCCCATTCCCCCTGCACTTCAACGTCCTGCCCACCTCCCTGTAAACGCAACCCTTTCACCCACGGTCAACAACTTCCCTGCGTCCACGTCAATTCCACCGTCAATACAGAAAGCCCATGACGTAAAGCGGAATGATCGTCTTGTTTCCGGCTAAAATGCCGTCTTTGACGATGAAGGCCCGCCGGTTGACCTTCGGAAGTTGCCTTGAACCCTTGCCACGTCCGCCGACTTCGAACACCGTATCGCCTATCCCAAAGTCGCCGCCCTGCTCGCTGTACGAGACGCTGTGTCCGGCATTCTGCGCGGAAGTCAGTGGAGTGTACTCCTATGTTTGTTCCGTAAATTGGGAGTATACTCCTAATTGTCCGTAATGCAACTATCGGCTAAATATCCGTCGTGGAAGCCGCTTGCCTGCGGCAGGTGGCAGTGCCTGTCTCTACTCTACTGGTCAATCATCTTCATTCGCACTTCAACTGCCGCAGATAATAGGGGGAAACGCGTTGCGTTTCGCAGCCTTCGTGGTAGATTGTCGGCATGACACGAGCCGACATACAGTGTGGCGTTCAAGCTGTTGCGTGGGCGGTAAGGTGCATCGCACATGGCTGATTTTCCGAACACCGAACCCCTCCCTCACGCTCATCTTGTCGGCGTGGCCGGCGTCGGAATGAACGCGCTGGCGCAGGCGCTGGCGGGGAACGGCTGGACGGTCACGGGGTCGGATCGCTATGCCGACGAGGGGCAGGATCTGGACGTGCTGCGCAAGCTTGAACTGGCCGGCGTGCGGCTGCTGCCACAGAACGGTTCCGGCATCACCGGCGCCACGCAGGCGGTGGTGGTCAGCACCGCGATCGAATCCGGCAATCCCGACCGTCAGGCCGCCGATCGCCTCGGGGTTCCGATCAGACACCGCTCCGAAATGCTGGCCGGTTTGCTGCAAGGCAAACGCTGCCTGGCGGTGGCGGGCACATCCGGCAAGACCACGGTTACGGGCATGGTCGGCTGGATCCTGGAGCAGGCGGGACTCGATCCGACGGTGGTAAATGGCGGGATCATGCTCAATTGGATGGACGCGCGGCGCATCGGCAGTGTGCGGCTCGGCCGCTCGGACCTCTGGGTCATCGAAGCCGACGAAAGCGACCGCTCTTTTTTACGCTATACCCCGGAGTGGGCGCTGATCACCAATATCTCCGCCGACCACTTTGACCTGGCGGCCAGCCGGGCGCTTTTCGATGAATTCCGGGAGCGCGTGCGCCGCGGGATTGTCGAAGGCCTGGGGTGGGGCGGAGCGGGGGCCTTCGAGCCGGAACTGGCCGCCGACGGGGTGAAGTTTTGCGTTGAGGGCGTCGCCTTCAGTGTGCCGATGCCTGGCCGGCACAATGCCGGGAACGCGCTGCAGGCGGCGCGGCTGTGCGAATGTGTGGGTGTGCCGCTGACAACCAGCGCCGCCGCCTTGGCGCGCTTTCAGGGCATTCACCGGCGCCTGGAGTGCGTCGGTGTGGTGCGTGGCATCAGGGTGGTGGACGAATATGCCCATAATCCCGCCAAGATTGCGGCGGCCTGGCAGGCGGTTGCGGCTGGCCACAGGCGGGTGCTGGGTTTCTGGCGCCCGCATGGGTTTGGACCGCTGGCGCTGATGTTCGACGATCTTGTCGCCATCTGGCGCGAGGTCTGCCGGACTAATGACAAGATCTTCGTGCTGCCCGTTTACTACGCCGGTGGGACGGCGCATCGCGTGCGCGAGGGCCACGAATTGGCTGCGGCGCTGTCTGCGCACGGCTTGGCGGCGGAGGCGGTGGCGGACTATCCGGCACTGCAAACGCGGCTGATGGCGGAGGCACAGCCCGGCGATGTGGTGCTCGGCATGGGCGCGCGCGACCCGGAATTGCCGCGTTTTGCGCGCAGACTAGTCGCCGCGTTGGGCGGCTCTTAAACCATCAGGTCGTTATTACAGCAGCGGCAGCACGGCGGCCCAGACCGTTTCCTGCTCCAGCGCGACCAGGCGGCCATCCGGCGCGCGTACGATTTCAACGCGCCCTGCGCCGCGCGGCCCCCAGATTTCCGGATTGGTTGGACCGAATAGCGCCACCGCCGGCGTACCCAGTGCTGCCGCCAGATGCGTCACCCCGGAATCGTTGCCAACGTAACAGGTGCTTGCCGCCAGCCAGCGCGCAACCTCATCGAGGGTGAGATCGGTCAGCACGCGTTCCGGCGGCCAAACGGTGCCGACCATCTCACGCAGATCCGCTTCGGCCTCACCCAGCAGGAAGAAGACCTTGACGCCCGTGGCCTCGATCAACCGCGCCAGTTTGGCAAAACGCGCCAGCGGCCAGTTCTTCGCGGGACTCCCGCTGCCGGGATGGATCACCGCGATTTTACCGCCCCACGTCCTGGCCAGGCGTTCGCCCTCGTCGCGATCCTCCGGCGCCAGCGGCAGGCACGGAACGCGATCCGGCTCGTCGATACCCAATTCCTTCAACGGTGCGACGAAAATATCCGTCGCGTGATACCGCGCTGTTGCAGGCGTTATTGGCGAGATCGCGAGTTGCATCGCGCGTTCATATCTGTGGGCCAGATTGGCCGCTACAAGCAAATCGGGATCATGCAGAATATTCACCACGAGATCGGCATTGGGCGCATCGATTTCGGACGGCTCCGCCGCGAACAACCACGCCCAGCGCGCCGACTCGATATCGTAGGCCTCGTCCACCAATCCGCCGCGCACCGCCAGGTTGCGCGCGGGTGAGCGGGCCGCCAGATGCAGCCGCGCCTCGGGCCATACGCGGCGCAGGCTTTGCACCACCGGCAGGGTCAGCACGAAATCGCCCAAAGCCCCGCCCCGCAAGATCAAGACGTTTCGAGGAGGTGTCATTATTTTGGTGGTCAGTGTTCAGGTGAAGAGGTTTTTCTTAATCGTAATCTTAATCATTAGCATCCCATAGACTCACCTACGGGCAGCCTGAGAAATAGCGCTGACCGGGAGGTTGTTTTGCCTGTAGCCTACAGGCATATGAAAAAACATCAACCACGGCGCCGCCAAGCGCCTCGCGTCCACAAAAGCGGACCGTCCCGGCCAACGAGAAGGCAGCATACCGTGTTTAGACAGTTGTGCAATCTGATTCCTCAGGGCTAACGCATCATGGCGAGAGTGGTCAGGGATCGGCTGAACGGAGGGCGGGAAAGCGTGAGCGGGCTGTTTGCGGGCAGAATGCGGCAAGGGAAGCCGGATTGCATGTGTGAATGAGACTGCCGTCAGGCTGGCTGGATGCCGAGCAGGATCAGGCTGGAATAAGGGGGGGCGTAGATTTGGTCGTGTCGGCGAGCCGCTGCACTTTGCGGCTCGTGTAATCTCCGCTGTAACCGACTAAGGGTGGGGACCAAGTGTCTCAGATCAGGGAGGATTGCCTGAACCCTCCACCTTCCACCTACCACCATACTACCCCACCTACCACCTACCACCTAAAACCTAACACCTTCCCTCTTCCCCCATGCTTGCCCGCAGTCACACCACGCTGTAAGATTATCCGCATGTCCGCCAAATCCAAAGTCGCCCTGCTGCGCACTTCCCCCGCCACTGTGCTGGAGGATTACCACCGGCTGATGAATCTGGCGGGCTATCGGCAGGTTTTGGACAAGCAGCGCGATACCGCACTCAAGATCAATATCAGCTGGCACTTCTTCTACCCCGGCAGTTCCACAACGCCCTGGCAGCTCGAAGGCGTCATCCGCACCCTCAAGCGCGACGGTTTCAAGCCTGACCTGATCCACGCCTGCCATAACCGCACGGTGGTGATCGACGCCCATCTCGGCGAGCGCGAGAACAAACAGATCAACGTGATCCAGGCCCACGGTTTGCGCAATCTGCACCTCTACGAGGGCGAGGAGTGGATCAACGTGCGCGATGCCGTCGGCGCTCTGACGGACCAGTTCCTGTGCCTGAATCAGGTCTATCCCGACGGATTCATGATTCCCAAGCGCTTCATCGGCGAGAACATCATCCACCTGCCGACGATCAAGACGCACGTTTTCACCACCACCACCGGCGCCATGAAGAACGCCTTCGGCGGACTTTTGAACGAGCGCCGCCACTGGACCCACCCGGTGATCCACGAGACCCTCGTGGACCTGCTGATGATCCAGAAAAAAATCCACCCCGGCCTTTTTGCCGTCATGGACGGCACCTTTGCCGGCGACGGTCCCGGCCCGCGCTGCATGGTGCCCTATGTGAAGAACGTGATTCTGGCCTCGGCCGATCAGGTGGCCATCGATGCCGTCGCCGCCAAGCTGATGGGCTTCGATCCGCTTTCCGACATCAAGTTCATCCGCCTGGCCCACGAAAAAGGACTCGGCTGCGGCGATCCGCGCGAGATCGAAATCGTCGGCGACGCCGATGTCGCCGCCGAGAACTGGCATTTTGTGGGACCGTTCAAGAAAATGACCTTCGCCAGCCGCATGCAGCACCTGATCTACTGGGGGCCGCTGCGCAAGCCGCTGGAGTGGACGCTCAAGACCGTCGCCGCACCCTGGGCCTACGTTGCCAGCATCCTTTACCACGACGCCTTCTGGTATCCCTCCCATCAGAAACGTGTGCATGACATTCTGCACAGCACTTGGGGCCGTTTGTTCCATAACTGGGAAAAGCTGACCATCCCGCCCGACGACTTGACCACGCCGGGCTGGGCCGATGTCGGCAACGCGCCGGCGAAACTGCACAAGGAAACCATGAAATTGATCGGCCGGGCCTTCAGCATCCTCGGCCTCTGCGTCAAGGAAGCCCCCGAATTCCACCTGCGGCCCAAACTAAAATCGGACAAGGTCTAACCAGCGATACGCGGCCAGGCGCCGCCAATGCGACCTTCGTGGAACAGAATCCCGCCTGCTGTCATAATGCTCGCAAGTCGGGTTGCGTTTCCGCGGAACACATTCGCATCACGCGTGATAACGCACTTTCCTACGTGTTCCGGCGGCAGACATGCGATGATTTCTCCGGCATCACCGAGTGCTGCGTGCCACCGTTCCCCTAGTTTGGCGGCGTCCGGTGGTGTCACCTCAAAGTCTAGTGTGTCCACTTCAGCCTGACTGTAATGAAGACGGCTGGCAGCGGCCAGAAGCGAATGGGGGTTATATCCGGGATCCTTTCCGCATGCCGCCCAGAGCAAACAGCCCAATGGCTGCAATGATTCGTCGCAGTAGAGCGCATCCACCCAGTCGCGAACCTCCAGTCGGCCCGCCATTGCCAGAACCTTGTTTGTGGCCAGATCGAAAGGGTGTAACGTCAACCCCATGCTTTCGTCTTCCACCAAGGGGAAAAAGCGGAATGCGCTATCCCGTGCCCACTGCATGATTGTGTGATCGCCCGCCATCGAAACAATGGCTTCAACGAAGGAACTGGCTTCGCGTAACGTTTTTACCGCATAACCATTCGCTTCCAGCAGCGCACGATCTGCAATCCAGGTCACGGACAGTGCGGCCTCGGTGTCATGGAAGAGATCAATATCTCCGGAACGACGGGGCGTCGCCAGAATCGCATTAAGAGCGAGACCGCCTGCCACGTAACTTTCCCCACGCTCACGCCGCCGCCGTGCCAACCGCATGAGAATCGCACTCTGGAATGGCGTTACAGACATGCTTTGATCTCCTCGGCCCGGCGATAACCGGCCCGGTCGCCATATCGCTCGATCAGGTCAAGAACACGTCGGACTTCTTCTGGTGTGCCCGGCATGTAGTCTGGGCGCATGAACCATAGACAACGGCCCCGATATTCTTCAATCAGATCAGCCAGTTTTTTCTGTACGTCAAACATTTGGGAGATATGATACCATAAACTTTTAAAGATGCCACAAGAGCAACACAAGGCAGCGGTCAGGCACACCATTGACCCATTACGACAGATGGGTCTTTTCGTTGTTGACGCATGATGGCATAGCTGACATCATTGTGATGTCATACATGAATCAAAGGAGCGCTGATGATCAAACAGATGACGCTACGACAGGTTCCAGACGCCGTCGAAAAGGGTATTCGGGAACGTGCCAGAAGTACTGGCAGCAGTTTAAACCGGGTCATAATCGATTTGATGGAGGAGTCGCTGCAAGTCAGGCCAGTGGAAAAAAAGAAGCGCGATGTCGCCCGTTTGGCCGGAAAGTGGAGTCAGGCGGAATGCGAAGCGTTCGACCGTAACACCCTGGCCTTCGAGCGCATCGACGAGGAGATCTGGAAATCATGAAGGTGTGCATGGACACGAACGCCTACAGTCGTTTGATGCGGGGGCATGCCCCACTGACGCAACTGCTGGAATCGGTTGACGAAGTTATGGTTCCGGCAACGGTGCTCGGCGAGTTGCATGCGGGTTTCGAGATGGGGACCAGTCGTGAAGCGAACCGGCGGCAACTCGGCGAGTTTCTCGCGTTGCCGGGTGTTGAACCGGTTGCAGTTACGCCAGATATGGCCGAGCGCTATGGACTGCTCGTGAGCCAACTCACGCGACAAGGGACGCCAATCCCGACGAACGATATCTGGATTGCCGCCAGCGCTCTCGAAACTGGAGCCCGCCTTGTAACCTATGATGCTCACTTTCAACATGTCCACGGGTTGATCACACTCAGTCCGTGACGCAATTCTTATGTTTTCCTGAAAAATCAACCTAACAGCCTTCAGCCTTAATCCCTCCCTCCCCATGCGCGTCTGCCTTGATGTTCAACCCGCGGTGAGTCAGCGGGCCGGAGTGGGCCGCTACACGCGGTCGCTGGTCGAACACCTGGCGCCCGTGGCCCAGGCGCGCGGGGATCAACTCACGCTTTTTTACTTCGACTTCCAGCGCCGCGGCGAGGCCATACGCGCGCCGGGCGCCGAAGTCCGCGCCGTGCGCTGGCTGCCCGGACGCTATGTGCAGCAGGCCTGGCGCAGACTGGACTGGCCGCCTTTCGACTGGTTCGCCGGCCGCGCGGATGTCTATCACTTTCCCAATTTCGCCGTGCCGCCGCTCACCCGCGGGGCCGCCGTCGTCAACATTCACGACCTCGGTTTCCTGCGCTACCCGCAGTACGCCGAGGCGCGCAATCAGCGCTACCTGGCCTCCGTCATTCAACGCGCCGCCCGCCGCGCCGCCCGCATTGTCACCGCTTCGCAATTTGCCGCGGGCGAGATCGCGGAGTGGCTGCATGCGCCCGCCGAAAAGGTGCGCGTGATTGCCAACGGACTCGACATTCAGCCGTCAGCCCCCGATGCCGTGCCCGAGTTGCGGCGCCGCCTCGGCTTGGAGCGTCCATACCTGCTGCATGTCGGCACCCTGGAGCCGCGCAAAAACCTGGAGTTTTTGGTGCGGGTTTTCGAGCGACTGCGCGGCTTCGACGGCGACCTCGTGCTGAGCGGGGCGCTGGGCTGGAAATACGAAGCGCTGCTCGCGCGCATCGCTGCCTCGCCGCTTGCCGATCACATCCGGAGGCTGGACTACGTGGCCGAGGCCGATTTGCCCGCGCTTTACGCCGGCGCCGCGCTCTTTGCGATACCGTCGCACTACGAAGGATTCGGCTTTCCGCCGCTGGAAGCGATGGCCTGCGGCACGCCGGTCGTATCGTCCGTCGGCGGTTCGCTGCAGGAGGTGCTGGGCGATGCCGCGGTCGTGATGCCGCCCAAGGCTTGCGCCGCGGACTGGGCGTCGGCCATCGAAGTCCTGCTGGGCGACAGCGCGCGCCGCGCCGAACTGCAGGCGCGCGGTCGCCTGCAGGCGGCGCGCTACACCTGGGAAGCCGCCGCCCGCGCCACCTGGGATGTCTATCGCGAGGTGGGCGCATGAACATCGGACTCGATGCCCGTTGGATATTTCGCGAAATCAGCGGCATTGGCATGGTCACCCGCGAATTGATCCGGGAACTGCCGCGCCTCGCTCCCGACGACCGCTTCACGCTCTACTTTCAAGACCCCGCCATCCGCGACCGCACCATCGCCGAAACCGGCGTGGAGCGGCTGCCGAATGTCCGCGGTGTGTTGTTGAAACACGGGATCTTCGATCCCATCGGCCAACTGACCATGCCGCGCCAGTTGCGGCGCGACGGTATTGATCTCTACCACTCGACAAACTACATGCTGCCGCTGGCGGCCTTTTCGCCGCGGCTTAACCGCCGTCCGGTCTGTGTGCTCACCATCCACGACCTGATCCCGCTGCTTGCCCCGCAGGAGACGCCGCACGCGCTCAAGACCCGCTTTCTCCCTGTCTTCCGCTGCTTATTCAACGCCGCGGTCCGGCGGGCCGATGCGATTCTGACGCCCAGCGAAGCTTCGCGCGCCGATCTAATAAGCGCGCTACAGATTCCTGCCGCCCGCCAATCGAGCGTGGTGCGCGTGTATAACGGCGTCTCTCCGTGCTTTTGTCCCGATATTGGACATTCCTTGTTGGATATTGATTATTCAGTTCTTTCACGCCCCCGGCGCTTGCTCTACGTTGGCCGCGCCGATCCCTACAAAAACCTGACCGCGCTTGTGGAAGCCTTCGCCGTCGCCCGCAAGCTGGCGCCCTGGCCGCTACAGCTCACGGTTCTCGGCGCGCCCGATACCCGCTATCCCGAGGCGGCCCTGCGCGCGGCCGCGCTTGGCCTTGGCCCCGATGCCATCCGCTGGACCGGTTATTGCGACGCCCCGGCCACGCTGGCGGCCTATCGCGCCGCCGATCTGCTGGTTCATCCCGCCCGCCACGAAGGCTTCGGTCTGCCGGTGGCGGAAGCCATGGCCGCCGGCCTGCCCGTGCTGGCCAACGATATACCCGTGCTGCGGGAAATCGCCGGCGACGCGGCGATATTCGCCGACGCCGGCGCGCCCGAAATTTTCGCGCGCGTCATGCTCGACCTCCTGCAAGACAAGGCGCGGCTGGCCGCGCTGCGCGCCGCCGGCTTGGCGCGCGCCGCGGGTTATACCTGGCAGCGGGCCGCGGCGGAGACGCTGGCCGTCTACCGCAGCGCCGCCGCCCGTCTTGGGAATATCGCATGACTCAAAAACCCCTTCTTCCTCAAAACCGAAACCGCAACTCGCGGGTGTCGCGCACAACGGAATAAACTGTTATCATGCTAATGATTTCCTTTTAAGTCTGCTAATTGTCATCGCAATATGCCACGCATTTTCGACAATATTGAGCAGCGCCTCCTGCCCGCCTTGCAGGAGACTTTGGGGTTGTGCGAACGGGCGGACTTTTGCGTCGGCTACTTCAACCTCCGCGGCTGGCGCCAACTCCACGACAACATCGAGAAGTGGCATGGTGGGGACGGGCATTGCTGCCGTCTCCTCGTGGGCATGCAACAGATGCCCCAGGACCAACTCCGGCAGGCAATGAATTCTGGCGCGCCAGAGGGACAAATCGACCAAGCCACGGCACTAGCCCTCAAAAAGAAACTCGCTCAGGACTTCCGCGACCAACTGATGGTGGGCAGTCCTACGAATGCCGATGAAGAAGGACTCCGGCGCCTTGCTGCGCAAATCGCCGCTCGCAAGGTAGTGGTGAAACTGTTCCTGCGCCACAACTTGCACGCCAAGTTGTACCTGTTGTTCCGACAGGACCCACTAAACCCCAAGATCGGCTACCTTGGAAGTAGCAACCTCACCCTGGCGGGCCTGTCGAAACAAGGTGAACTGAACGTAGATGTCATGGACCACGATGCCTGCGACAAACTGGCAACGTGGTTTGAAGACCGGTGGAATGACAAGTTCTGCGTCGATATTTCGGAAGAACTCATCGAGATCATAAACAACAGTTGGGCGCGCCCGGAACCGATCCCGCCTTACCACATCTACGTCAAGACAGCATACCACCTCTCACAGGAAGCTCGCGCTGGCCTGACCGAGTTCCGCATCCCCAGCGACTTCGGGAACAGACTTTTCGAGTTCCAAAAGGCGGCGGTCAAGATTGCCGCCCACCACCTGAACAAGCGCGGCGGCGTGGTCATCGGCGACGTGGTCGGCCTGGGCAAAACACTCATGGCGACCGCACTTGCGCGCATCTTTGAAGACGACCATGGCGTCGAAACGCTCGTCATTTGCCCGAAGAACCTTGTCCGCATGTGGGAAGGTTACGCTCACACCTATCACATGCGAGGCTACAAGATTTTATCCATCACCCAGGTTCAGCGCGAATTACCCGATCTGCGCCGCTTCCGCTTGTTGTTGATCGACGAGAGCCACAACTTGAGGAACCGCGAAGGTCGCCGTTACCGCGCCATCGCGGAGTATATCGCGGCCAATGACAGCCGCGTGATCCTACTGTCGGCCACACCGTACAACAAAACATATCTCGACCTGTCGAACCAGTTGCGTCTCTTCATCGACGAAAATAAAGACATAGGCATTCGCCCGGAGAAGTTGCTGCGCGAACTGGGGGAAACCGAGTTCATCCGCCGGCACCAATGCCCAGTCCGGTCACTCGCCGCCTTCGAGAAGAGCGAACACGCGGACGATTGGCGCGACCTCATGCGCCTGTACCTTGTCCGTCGCACGCGCACCTTCATCCAGGATAACTATGCCAAACGGGACCCGGAACGTGACCGCAAGTATCTGGAATTCGCGGACGGAACCCGTTCTTACTTCCCGTCGCGCGTACCCAAGACCGTCAAATTCAGGATCGGCGAGAAGGACAGGCACGACCAGTACGCCCGCCTGTTTGCCGATGATGTGGTCGAGGCCATCAGTAGCCTGACGCTACCGAGATACGGTCTGGGAAACTACCAACAACCGACACCGCACATGCCCCCATCACCCGACGAGGCCAGGGTCCTAACCGATCTCTCGCGCGCTGGCACCCGACTGAAGGGCTTTTGTCGCACCAACCTTTTCAAACGTCTGGAAAGCAACGGCCACTCGTTTATTCTTTCCATCGAACGCCACATCCTCCGAAACTACATCTGCCTGCATGCCATCGAGAAAGGGCTGCCAATTCCCATCGGCACCCAGGACATGGGCATGCTCGACGCTTCGGCCAATGACGAAGATTCCGATCTCTGGGAACCCGCCGCCGACAACGACGACAACTGTTCAGAACGGGACCCCGTGTCCTCGGTTCGCCATGTCATGTCCGAACAAGACCTACGCGCCAGGGCCTCGGAAATATACGACACCTACGCTACTCACTTCCGCCGACGGTTCAAATGGCTGAAACCCGGCCTTTTCAACGACGACCTTGACAAGGACTTGCGCAAAGACGCCAAGGCTTTGATGGGGGTTCTGGAGAATGCCGGCGGCTGGGATGCCGCGCGTGACGCCAAACTCCAGGCTCTACTCACACTATTGACCGACCAACACCCGTCGGAGAAGGTCCTTGTCTTCTCCCAGTTCGCCGACACCGTTGACTACCTGTCCGAGCAACTCAAAGCCAAAGGCATAAAGGCCCTTGAAGGCGTTACCGGAAACTCCGACGACCCGACCGCCATTGCCTACCGGTTCAGCCCTGTCAGCAACGACAAACGCGCCCAAGTCCCGCGTGACAATGAACTGCGCGTCGTGCTTGCGACCGATGTGTTAAGCGAAGGCCAGAACCTTCAGGATTGCGCCGTCGTTGTGAACTTCGATCTCCCCTGGGCGATCATCCGACTGATCCAGCGCGCGGGACGCGTAGACCGCATCGGTCAGCAATCCGACACGATTCTCTGCTATTCGTTCCTTCCCGCCGACGGGGTCGAACGCATCATCCGTCTTCGCTCCCGTGTGCGCCAGCGTCTTCAGGAGAACGCCGAGGTTGTCGGCGCGGATGAGGCCTTTTTCGAAGACCAGGACGATGCCCAGTCCGTTCGCGATCTGTTCACTGAGAAGGCGGGCATTCTGGATGGTGACGAGGATACGGAAGTGGACCTCGCGTCCTACGCCTATCAGATATGGAAGAACGCCATTGATCGCGATCCTGAACTCGAAGAAATCATCCCGGCGATGCCGAACGTCGTCTACTCGACACGGCCCCATGCGCCGCGCCCTGACCAACCCGAAGGCGCGCTTGTCTATCTGCGAACGGCCGAAGGCAACGACGCACTGGCATGGATTGACAAGCGGGGCAACAGTGTCACCGAATCGCAATTCGCCATCTTGAAAGTAGCGGAGTGCGAACCCAATACACCCGCCGTCCCGCGCCATGACGACCATCACGAGATGGTTGCCAAGGGCGTCAAACTGATCGTGGAAACCGAGAGGTCCGTCGGCGGACAACTCGGTCGCCCATCCGGGGCGCGCTTCCGCGCCTACGAACGCCTCAAAGCATACGCTAAGGAGGTCAAGGGCACCCTCTTTGACCTGCCGGAATTGCGCCACGGTATCGAGGACATCTACAAGTTCCCGCTGCTCCAGTCGGCTACCGACACCATCAACCGCCAACTCAAGAGCGGCATCGGCAACCAAGCGCTCGCCGAACTGGTCATGGCCTTACGCCAGGACGCCCGGCTTTGCCGGGTTAGCGAGATTGCCGAATCCACGGAACCGCAGGTAATCTGCTCGCTGGGCTTGCGTGCCGGTCAGTTCTGAGGTATACCGTTCCGGTATCTCAAAGGTATTGAAAGGAGTTATTCATGTCCGCCCTGCTTATCAAGAACATGCCACCACCCCTGCACGAGAGGCTTCGACAGCGCGCTACTGTTCATCACCGATCCATGAACCGGGAAGTCATCTCGATTCTGGAACGGGAGTTGGATCTCCCTGCCGCCAGGGAGTTGCCGCCGCCGGTAAAGGGGTTGAAGGAGGTGGACCACCAGTTCATCGTGGACATCATCCGACGCGCCCGGGATTCTCGATAATGATCGTCGTGGACGCCAATATCGTGATCAGTCTGGTCTACAGAATGGCCGGGACGGAGTCCGCCCGTGCAGTTCATGCACAGGACGATTTGTGGCTCGTGCCATCTCTATGGCGTTATGAGGTGTTGAATGCGCTGTTGAACCTGTTCCGCTCTGGCTGCTTTGACCTAGCCAGCGCGGAAGCCATGTGGCGAATCGCCGACGAGTTGCTGGATAGCGGTGTTCGCGCCGTTGATCCTGTCGAGACCCTTAGTACAGCGCAGGCGACGCGACTCACCGCCTACGACGCTACCTACGTTGTTCTGGCGCGGTCCCTCGGCGTCCTGCTTGTCACCGAAGACAAGCAAATCCTTCGCGCCTGCCCGGACGTTGCGCGATCCATGAAGCAGTTCCTCTCGCCGCCGGAAGCGCCCTTGGCCGTGCGGGAGAAACCGGCAACCTACAAGACGCGCCGCGCTGGAAAGCGAGGCGGACCGTGAATCTCCAAAACGCCCGCAACCTCCTCCAGCAGTTCGACTTCACCCGCCTCTTTGTCGAGGAACTCGGCTGGTCAAACCCATCGTCCGCCAAGACCGTCCCCATGGCGGTCAAGGGCATTGCCTTCAACCGGTGCGAAGTCGCGCAACTCTCGGGCGTTGTCGTTATCGAGATCGTGGCGGACGATGGCGCCATTCCCGACGCTGCCGGCCGGGCCGCCATCCATAAGGAAATTGCGAAACTCCACCACGAGAACGTCCTGCTCTTCGTGGACGCAAAGCGGTCGCAGAGTCTTTGGTACTGGGCCAAACGCCAGGATCGGAAAACCATCCCCCGCAACCATATTTTCGTTCATGGCCAGTCCGGCGATCTGCTCCTGAGCAAACTCAGCGCCATGGCCGTGGACTTCGCCGATTTCGACGACAGCGGCCGCGTCCCCCTGTTGGAAGTCACAGCCCGGCTCAAGCAAGCGCTCGACATCGAACGGGTCACCAAGAAGTTCTACGGCGAGTTCCAGGAACAGCACGTTGCCTTCATCGAACTCATCGAGGGTATTGGCGACGAGCGCGACTGCCGCTGGTACGCCTCCGTCCTGCTCAACCGGCTGATGTTCATCTACTTCCTCCAGAAGAAGTTCTTCCTCGATGAGGGCGACGAGTTCTATCTCCAAAACAAACTCGCGCAGAGCAAGAAGGGCGGCGCGGACCGTTACTACGACCGTTTTCTCAAGGCTCTGTTCTTCGAGGGTTTCGCCAAACCAGAGGACAAACGCACCGCGGAAGTCAACACGCTCCTCGGTAAGATCAAGTACCTAAACGGCGGGCTCTTCCTGCCGCACCCTATCGAATTGCGTTGGCCCAAGATCGCCGTCCCTGACAAGGCATTCGAGAACCTGCTCGACCTGTTCGGGAACTACTCCTGGAATCTCAACGACACTCCCGGCGGGCAGGATAACGAGATCAACCCCGATGTCCTGGGTTACATCTTCGAGAAGTACATCAATCAGAAGGCCTTCGGCGCCTACTACACCCGCCCGGAAATCACCGAATATCTGTGTGAACGCACGATACACCGGTTGATCCTGGACGGCGTGGCCGAAGGCGAAGGCAAGTCCACCCGCTCGTTCGAGTCCGTCGGCGACCTACTACTGGCCCTCGACGCGCCGCTCTGCAAGAAACTCCTGCACGAGGTCCTGCCCAACTTGCGCCTGCTCGACCCCGCCTGCGGTTCTGCCGCCTTCCTGGTCTCAGCCATGAAGACGCTCATCAACGTCTATGCCGCCGTCATCGGTAAGATAGACTTCCTGAGCGACCGCGGTTTGCAGGACTGGCTCAAGAAAACCAAGAAGGAGCACAAGAGCGTCTCATACTTCATCAAGCGCAGCATCATCACCAACAACCTCTTCGGTGTTGACATCATGGAAGAGGCGACGGAAATCGCCAAACTGCGCCTGTTTCTCGCCTTGATCGCCTCCGCCAACGCCGCCGATGACTTGGAACCCCTGCCGAACATAGAGTTCAATATCATGGCCGGGAACTCGTTGATCGGTCTGCTGCACATTGACCCCGCCAAGTTCGACGCGTTGACGGGCGCCGTCTGCGAGCAGAAGCGCATGACCATGGTGCACGAGGCCGGACCAGGGGACTTGGGTTTCGCCGTCCAGAGCGCGGTTGCCAGAACTCGCAAGGAAAAGGAGCGGGAATACCTCGCCCAGGTGCAAGGACGGAAGCTCGCGGACCTCCTGAATGAAAAGAACGAACTGATCGAGGTCTACCGTCGCGCGTACGGGCGCCAGGCCGAAGACTTACAGGAACTCCGCGACGGGATCGCCGCCAAGAAAGCCGCGGCCAACGCCACGATCAATCGCCTCCTGCTCGATCAGTTCCTGCAACTCGGCATTCAATACGAGGATGCGACTTGGGATGACAAGAAGAACCAGGAAGGCAAACCCAAGAAGCGGGCGATGCGGGAAGCCGATATCGCTGTCCTCAAGTCTTTCCACTGGGGCTATGAGTTTGACCAAATCCTTGCCGCCGGTGGCTTTGACGCCATCATCACCAATCCGCCCTGGGAAATCTTCAAACCTAACGCCAAGGAGTTCTTCGATCAGTTTTCCGACTTGGTCAGCAAGAAGAAGATGACCATCAAGGACTTCGAGAAGGAACAGACCAAACTCCTCAAGGACGAAGATACCCGCGCCGCGTGGTTGAAATACCAGAGCGAATACCCCCACGTCAGCGCCTTCTACCGCTCCGCCCCGCAGTACAAAAACCAGATCAGCATCGTGGACGGGAAGAAGGCCGGCTCGGACACCAACCTCTACAAACTCTTCACCGAACAATGTTTCAACCTGCTCCGTAAAGGCGGCTACTGCGGCATTGTCATTCCCAGTGGCATCTACACCGACCTCGGCACCAAACAACTGAGGGAGATGCTGTTCGGACAGACTCGAATCACCGGGTTGTTCTGTATTGAGAACCGGAAGGAAGTATTCGAAGGCGTTCACCGCAGTTTCAAATTCCTCGTTCTCTCTTTCGAAAAGGGCGGCGAAACGCAGCACTTTCCCGCGGCATTCATGCGCCATGATGTGATCGAACTTGAGCGTTTTCCACAGGAAGGCGCCATCGACATTTCCATCGAACTGGTCCGCCGTCTGTCGCCGGATTCGCTGTCCGTCATGGAGTTTAAGAATCCGGTCGATGTCCAAATCGCTGAAAAAATGCTGAAGTTCCCACTGCTGGGCGAAGACATCCCGGATAAATGGAGTTTGCAGTTTACAGCCGAGTTCCACATGACCAATGACAGTAACCTTTTCAAGACCGAACATGGGAAGGGACGTTTGCCGTTGTATGAAGGGAAAATGATCTGGCAATTCGATCACCGACTGGCGGATCCGAAGTGGTGGGTGTCAGAACGAGATGGCCGAAACGCGCTTCTCGGAAAGAACCCAGATCATGGCCAGTTGCTCAATTATGAGTTCATCAGACTGGCCTTTCGTGACATCACTGCAAGCACCAATGAACGGACTCTCATTGCCTCAGCGATTCCTGCCAAGTGTTTTGCGGGAAACACGCTTGTTCTGTCTTCGGCCCCAATGAAGGGAGACTTCCTGTCCTTTGTTGTCGGACTATTCGACAGCTTTGTAATTGATCGGATGATCCGCCAGAAAATTACTTCACACTGCAACATGTTTTACATGTACCAACTTCCGATTCCCCGTCTGACAGAAAAAGACGCGGCATTCCGTCCGATAGTCGAGCGGGCGGCGCGGTTGATTTGCACGACGCCGGATTTCGACGACCTGGCGAAAGAAATCTTTGGCGGGCGGGCGTTAGCCAAGACTATTGGTGCGACCGAATCGTGCGAGCGGGCGAAACTGCGGGCGGAACTCGACGGTCTGATCGCGCATCTCTACGGCCTGACCGAGGAGGAATTCGCTTACATCCTCACCACCTTCCCGCTCGTCCCTGACCCGGTGAAGATCGCCGCCCACAACGCATTCCGGAATGTCGAAAAGGGATTGATCAAATGACGGCAAAGCACTACGGGTTTATCGAAGAGGACTTGGACTTCATCATCAACTACGACATCAAGTACCGCATGGGCCGCGACAGCGCGGAGGAAGACGCAGGAGACTGACGATTGAGCGACTGATATAGTGGGTTTTTGATAACTTGAAAAGGCGACGCGCGAAACGTATGATTCAGTTCTGATGGAATTGGAAGGCGCACCATGAAGCAGTACACAGATAGCGAAATCGCGGATCTCATCGCATGTGCGAAGCGGGTGGTTGATCCGCCGCGACGGGCGTTGAGAACCGATCGAGGCTTTCTGCGCAACGACATGGCGCTACAATCTGAGGACGAAAAGCGAAAGTTCCATGTGTTCATACGGATCAACGAGAAGTTTCCCGAGAATTTCTCGATCGGCTTGGAGTATATCCAATCTGACGAGCCGGGCAGCATCGTGTTGCTCCGCTACAACGGCCCGCACGGAGAGCACATTCTCTACCCGCATCATGTTCACTACCATATCCACGAGGCCAAGGCCGATGCGATTGCGGTCGGCATGAAACCAGAGCGGCACGCCGAGATCACCAAGGAATACACCTCATGCCAGGAAGCGCTGTCCGCATTTCTACGGCGAATCAACATGGATGAGGCCGATAAACATTTTCCCGGAGTGTTTCAAGGACTACTGAATTTCAGCATAGAGGAATCACGATGACCCTTTTGGACAATCTTCGATCCCAGTTCAATGACCATGTGGCATTCAGCGAAAAGCGCCCCGGCATTCAGCAGTTGGTTGCGCCACTCTACCATGAAGATGGCGACATGGTGGATATCTTCCTGGAACTTCCGCGGAACGGCGGCAACCAGGTGAGGATTTGCGATTTTGGGATGACCTTGATGCGGTTATCGTATTCGTTCGACGTGGATACGCCGAACAAGGAGCGGATTCTCCAACGCATCCTTTCCGAGAACCAGTTGAGGGAGGAAAATGGCAACCTATCGATTGAAGCGGATATTGACGCGCTGTACCCGGCGGTGCTCCAATTCGCCCAAGGTGTGGCGAAGGTTGGGAATATGCGTCTTTTTAAGCGTGAGGTTATCGCCAGCCTGTTCTACGAAATGTTGCAGGAGTTCATTGAAGAACGCCTCGGGGAATACCATCCGCAATCTATTACGCTTCCAATTCCGGAGCGGGACGACTTGGAAGTCGACTATCAGTTGGAGAAGAACAACCGGATACTATACCTGTTTGGGGTCAAGGATCCCACAAAAGCTCGCTTGGTCACAATAAGTTGCCTTGAGTTTCAACGCAAACGGCTTCCGTTCAAGAGTATGGTGGTGCATGAGGATTTTGAGGGATTGCCGCGCAAGGATCGAACGCGCCTGACGAGCGCCTGCGACAAACAGTTTCCCACACTGGAGGATTTTCGCACGAACGCGTCTCAATTCCTTGAAAGGGAGGTCGCCTGATTACGGTGTCGTCAGGCGTCTGGATTTCCGTGGACTTCTTGAGAAACACTTTGGCAAAGCCGCCATTGAAACCATTTTTAGCGAATGCGACGCTGCATCCGAGCAGAAAGGGAAGGGACCAGCATGATCCATGATCGACACGGTGCTGGCGGGGCACTACGGGTTCACGGCGGAGGAGTTGAACTTCATCATCAATAACGACATCAAGAACCGCATGGGCCGCAACGGCGGCGAGGCAGAGGAGGAATAAAGTATGTTCACCAAGTTGGAGATGCGTAACTTCAAGCGTTTTGCTGATGCCTCTGTTGAATTGGGACAGTCGGTTGTGCTGATCGGCCCGAATAACATGGGCAAAACCACCGCGTTGCAGGCGTTGGCTCTTTGGGACGTTGGCTTGCGCGCCTGGGTAAGCGAGTATGGCACGAGCGGCAGTACGCCCAAGAAGCGCCCCGGCGTTACTATTAACCGCAAGGACCTGATGGCGCTGCCCATCCCAAGCGCAATTCTTCTCTGGAAAGATCTACATGTGCGCGACACCACGCGCGAGCACGGCAAACAACGCACGGAAAATGTAAGGATGGAGATCGTCGTTCATGGCCTGACGGAAGGGCAGGAGTGGAAGTGCGGCTTGGAGTTCGACTATGCGAATGAAGCGTCCTTCTACTGCCGTTCTCTCCGGATTGGCGTCGACGCCGACCCGGAATGTATGCCAGTACCCAAGCAGGCTGTGGCCCACCGCATCGCCTACCTTCCGCCCATGTCCGGGCTCGCGGATCAGGAGTTCGTCAAGCAACCCGGTGAGATCGGTGTGCTGATCGGTCAAGGACAGACGGCGCAGGTTCTTCGGAATCTTTGCCACAATGTGAGCGTGGCAGCGGATGTTTCCTCCTGGCAACGCGTGGTTGCGCACATCAAGACTCTGTTTGGTGTCGAGTTGCTTCCGCCGGTGCTGAACCCGGTGCGCAGCGAGATCACGATGGCCTACAAGGACGCCGAAGGCAACGAACTGGACATATCCTGTTCGGGACGGGGACTACAACAGACACTCCTGCTTCTTGCGTACCTATACGCTAACCCGAAGAGCGCCCTCTTACTAGATGAACCAGACGCACACCTTGAAATCTTAAGACAGCGCCAGATATTCAATCTGCTGACGGAAGTGGCTGAGTCGCAGGGCTCGCAGATCATTGCCGCCAGTCATTCGGAAGTCGTCCTCAATGAGGCCGCCAATCGCGGACGGGTTGTGGCATTTGTAGGGCGTCCGCACACAATCAACGACAAGGGTTCGCAACTGCTAAAGGCGCTCACGGATATCGGGTTTGACCAGTATTACCAGGCAGAGCAGAAGGGATGGATCCTTTATCTGGAAAACACCACAGACTTGGATATCCTGCGGGTATTCGCCGAAACTTTAGGACACCCTGCGCGGTCCCATCTTGCCGCTCCATTCCTCCATGCCATTTCAACCAACCTCCCGCAGCGTGCCCGCGATCATTTCTTTGGCCTGCGGGAAGCCAAGAGCGATCTTGTGGCCGTGGCTGTTTTTGACCGGCTCGACAAGGAATTGCAGACGGGGACGCCATTGGTCGAAACGATGTGGCGTAAACGCGAAATCGAGAGCTACTTTTGCCGCGAGGATGTTTTACTGTCGTATGCCATTTCCGAAGTTTCCGATGACCTCTTTGGACACGGCGAACGGCAACAGCGCCTTGATGCGATGAAATCCGCTATCGCTGAAGTCACGGGCGCCCTAGGCACACTCGGAAAACCAGGTCCATGGTCGGACGATATTAAGGCAACCGACGATTTTCTCGATCCTCTGTTCAAAACCTTCTCTGCGAAACTCGGAGTGCCTCTGGTGTTGCGTAAAAACGAGTATTACAAACTCGCTAAATTTGCCACCAAAGAGAGCATAGACAATGAAATCAAAGAAAAACTTGATGCGATCGCAGCGGTAGCTGCCAAAGCTCAACCTATGTTATGATTAAATTTAAGGCTTTCCGTGGCCGAGCCTAGTGGATAAACGCGGAGAAAAATATGATTGCGCAAGAAGACTACTCAGTTCATGCCAAGGAACCCGCAACGCCGATTTCGCCAGACACCTGTCGCAAATTGTATGACCTGGCGGCCAAGGTTCGGGCTTTGGAACCCTGGCTGTGGATGGAGGAGACGGACATCTTCGGCGTCAAGGATACCGAAAGCGAGGATATCCTTTTCGTCAGCGTCATGGGTTTGCTTGGGGAATACCACGCCATCGCGGTCTACCCAGGCGTCAACGCCTTGGCGCAATTCTGGCAGATGCAGAATATCCCAGACGGTGAATCTGTCACGGACATTCTTCCCACGATTCGTTACGTGCATGCCGCTTTCGGCAAGAAAGGCGAACTGCAACCTGAGGAAAAACGTCTATTGGCATCGTTGGGCCTGGAATTCAAAGGTTCCAAAAGCTGGCCCAGGTTGCTCAGTTTCCGTCCAGGCTGGTATCCCTGGTTGGTGGACGCACAAGAGGCGCGCTGGCTCGCGCTGGCGCTGGAGCAACTCCTTGAAGTCGCTCCGCGCTTGCAACTGGATCGCCGACTCCTTGGCAAAGGGGGGACCGAGCATCGCTATCTCATTCGCGTGCCTTCCGGGACGAATACCCAGACGCCCTGGAAGGATGCGCATATGCCAAGTTCCGCGCTGCCAAATTCCCTCCGTATCACGGTGCCGAATTCGCTGATCGATGCTGTCCTCGCCATGCCGTCAACCGGTGTGACTATTGAACTGGACGTGGCCCCGTTTTTTACGCCGATCGGCAAAAAGGGAGAACGCCCGCAATTACCCTACATGATGCTGGCGGTCGAACCGGAGTCTGATTTTATCGTTGGGGTCGAAATGCTGACTGTCGAAGGATCGGTTGAGGAACTGTGGGCTCAAATCCCCGCAAAATTCCTTGAAATGGTCCGAAGAAACCAGATGCGACCCGCCTGCATTGCCTTGCGTGTATCGTGGCTGTTCATGCTGATGCAGGGACTGTGCAAGGATCTGGGGATCGAAATCAAACCCGACCCCGAACTCAAGGCTCTGACTAGGGCGCGCCGAAGCCTTGAACGATTCAACAGTCGGTAGGGGCTCCTATGCTGGAAAGAAATACATGAAGCGTCTTACACGAGAACAGCAAAAGTCCGTTATCCAGCAATGGAAACGGGCCGCCCCAGCGTTGGCGCGCGTACGCCGGGAGGAATTGGCGGCTTGGAAGTATGACGCGACAGTGGTTGATGCCCTGCTGGACATCGGCGCCAAGGCCCCACTCAAGGAAGAGGAACCGAGCGGCCTGGTGGAAATGCAGAAATGGTTCATGAAATTGGCGCGAAAACAGGGACTGTTGCCCGCGGTTAGGGAGGCAAGCGCAGGCTATGGAAGTGAACGATCCGTCCCAGCGCGTTCTGACGAGGCGAGACGTCTCGTCCACTACAACAGCGCCTCGCTCCCCCCCGGTTCCAAACTCGCGATCTTCTGCTCCGTCAAGTGCCCCGGCAAGTTGATTCTGGATACCTACGACCTCGTGCAGCATCTGCGTGACACCGGCGTTACCGTCATCGGCGGATTCCACTCCCCCATGGAACAGGAATGCCTGCGCATCTTGCTTCGGTCCCCGCACCCAGTTATCTGGTGCCTAGCCCGCGGTCTGTTCCACCGCATCCCGGCCAAACCCGTAGACTGCCGCGCTGCCGTCGCTGAAGGCCGCCTGACCATCATCTCCCCATTCCCCGACACCGTTCGCCAGGCTAAGACCAAAACCGCCATCGTCCGCAATCGCCTCGTCGCCGACATGGCCACCGCAGTAGTAGTCGCCCACGCCGCCCCCGGCAGCAAACTGGAAACCCTCTGCCGCGACCTCCTCGCCGCCCCCAAACCCCTCTACACCTTCGACCACACCGCCAATGCCGCCCTGATCAACGCCGGCGCCCATTCCATCACACCCGAAACCGACTGGAAACGTATTCTCGCGCAGAAGATCGCATGAACCACTTTCGGACTCATCAAGAAATCAAGGCCATGATCGAATCTACCCGCAATCAAAACCGTATGCCGCCGGCTGCTTCGCTGCGCGTAGTTCTCGGACACGACTGGCTGACCGGCATGCGCGGCGGAGAGCGGGTGCTGGAACTCGCCGCCAGCCGCTATCCCGCGGCGCCGATCATGACTTTGCTCTGCAATCACGGGGCGATCAGTCCGGCGCTCAATGCGCATCCGATCGTGACCTCGCCGTTGCAGCGTTTGCCCGGCGTCGCCGCCTATTATCGCCGCCTGTTGCCGCTCTTTCCCGCCGCCGAGGCCGCCTTGCGGTGTCCCCCGGCCGATCTCGTGATCACCTTCAGCCACTGCGTGGCCAAGGGCCTGCGTCCGCCCCGCGGCGCCCGTCATCTTTGCTATTGCTTCACCCCGATGCGCTACGCCTGGTTGTTCTTCGATGAATATGTCGGACGCAATTCCGTGAAGCGGCTGGTCAGCGCGCCGCTCTTTGCCTGGCTGCGCCGCTGGGATCGCCGCGGCGCGGCGCGCGTCGATCGCTTCGTGGCCATCAGCCGCCACGTTCAGGCGCGCATCGCGCGCTTTTACGGCAGGGACTCGGACGTGGTCTATCCGCCGGTTCACACGGAGTTCTGGACTCCCGGCGATACCCGCCCCGCGGGCGATTACGATCTGATCGTTTCGGCGCTGGTGCCTTACAAACGCCTGGACCTGGCCGTGCGCCTTTACAGCCGCACCGGACGGCCGCTGGTCGTGGCCGGTGTCGGCGGCGAGCGCGCCCGCCTCGAGGCGGCGGCTGGTCCGAACGTGCGTTTCCTCGGCTGGCAGCCGGACGAGGCGCTGCGCGAACTCTATCGCGGCTGCCGCATGCTGCTGTTTCCAGGCGAGGAGGACTTCGGCATTGTGCCGCTGGAGGCCATGGCCTGCGGTCGTCCGGTGGTGGCCTTGGCGCGCGGCGGTGTGTTGGAAACCGTGATGGAAGGCCTCACCGGGGTGTTTTTCGCCGAACAAACCGAGGCTGCATTGGAAGAGGCCATTGCCCGCGCCGCCGCCGTTTCCTGGGACCGCGCCGCCATCCGCGCCCATGCCTGCACTTTCGGCCAGGCGCAGTTCCTGGCTGGCTTCGACGCCGCCGTACGGAAGGTGATGAATGTCGTTCGCAATTGACGAACATTCGACTATAATTCCGCGCCTGCGACGTGAGGTGTTAAAACGTGACCATTGCCGCATTCAAATCCCTTGAACGCCTGCTGACGTTTAACCCCGGCCATCTGGCGGCGGGAATGGCGGAGCGCAATGCTTAGGTCGCTTTTCGCCAAGATATCCCCGGCGCTGGTGGTCAAGGAGTCCACCACCAGGCACGCGCTGTCGGAACATGAGCGGCGGCTGGCGGATCTTTGCGCGCAACCGGCGGAGCAGGTCCTGCGCGCGCTGGATACCCGGCCAGAGGGACTGACGGCGCAGGAAGTGGAAAGCCGGCTGAAGGAGTACGGGCGCAACGAGCCGGCGCATGCGGCGCGCGAGGGATTCTGGAGCGATATTCTGCGGCGCTGCCGCAGTCCGCTGGTGATTCAGTTGCTGCTGATCGGCGGCATTTCGGCGGCCATCGGCGAGATGGTCTCGGCCGTGATCGTGGGCGGGATGATCGTCCTGAGCGTTGGGCTTGCCTACGTGCAGGAGCGCAAGTCCGGCCGGGCCGTGGAAAAACTCCGCGCCCTGGTGCAGGCGCAGGTGACGGTGATCCGCGACGGACGGCAGGTGGAAATCCCGATGGCGGAAACGGCGCCGGGCGACATCGTCGTGCTGGACGCCGGCGCGATCATTCCCGCCGACCTGCGCCTGCTGTCGGCCCGGGATCTTTTCGTCAGCCAGTCGGCGCTGACCGGCGAATCCATGCCGGTGGAAAAGAACGCCGCCCCTTCTGCGACGGACGAGCAGGGACTTCTGGCCTCCGTCACCGCCTGTTTCCAGGGCAGCACCGTCATGAGCGGCCTGGGCCGCGGGGTGGTGGTCAATACCGGCGCCCGCACCTATTTCGGTTCGATCTCCGAACGGCTGGCCGCGCGCCAGCCCGAAACCAGTTTCGACAAGGGCCTGCGCTCCTTCACCTGGCTGATGATCCGCTTCATGGTCGTGATGGTCGGCATGGTTTTCGTGCTGGTCGGCATCACGAAGGGCGATTGGATGCAGGCGTTGCTTTTCGGGCTGTCGGTGGCGGTGGGACTGACGCCCGAGATGCTGCCGATGATCGTGACCGTGAACCTGGCCAAGGGCGCCCTGGCCATGTCGCACAAGAAGGTGATCGTCAAACAGTTGTCGGCGATCCAGAACCTCGGGGCGATCGACGTGCTATGCACGGACAAGACCGGCACGCTGACGCAGGACCGCGTGGTGCTGGAGCGGCATGTCGACGTGACCGGGCGCGAAAGCGACGACGTGCTGCGCTACGCCTACATGAACAGCTATTATCAGACCGGGCTGCGCAACCTGCTGGACCGGGCCGTGCTGGCATACAGCGAATTGGACGTGGAGCGCAGCTGCCGCAAGGTGGACGAACTGCCGTTCGATTTCCAGCGCCGCCGCATGTCGGTGGTGATCGAGCACGAGGGCGATCACGTCTTGATTTGCAAAGGCGCGGTGCAGGAAATGTACGCCTGTTGCGACCGCTACCAGGTGGAAGATGAAGTTTTCCCCCTGATCGACATGATTCGCGACGACCTTTTCGACGAGGTTGCGGAGTTGAATCGCGACGGCTTCCGCGTGCTGGCGGTGGCCTACAGGGAGTACCCGCGCGAAAAGACGGTCTTCAACGTCGCGGACGAGGCCGGTTTGATTTTACTCGGTTATATCGCCTTCTTCGATCCGCCCAAGGAGTCCTCCGCGCAGGCGATTGCCCATCTGCGCGAGGCGGGTGTTGCGATCAAAATTCTGACCGGGGACAATCCCCTGGTGACGCGCAAAGTTTGCGCGGATGTGGGTCTGGATGGTCAGCACATTCTTACCGGTGATGAACTGGCGAAGTTGCCGCAGGACGGGTTTGCCAGGGCGGTGGAGGAAACGCACGTCTTCGCGCGGCTCTCGCCGAACCAGAAGGAGCAGATCATCCGCCAGTTGCAGGCGGCGGGCCATGTCGTTGGCTACCTGGGCGACGGCATCAACGATGCGCCCGCGCTCAAGACGGCGGATGTGGGCATTTCGGTGGATTCGGCGGTGGACGTGGCCAAGGAGGCGGCGGACATCGTGCTGCTGGAAAAGAGCCTGCTGGTGCTGGAAGACGGCATTCGCGAAGGACGGCGCGTCTTCGCCAACATCGTCAAATACGTCCGCATGAGCGCCAGCTCCAACTTCGGCAACATGTTCAGCGTCGTCGGGGCGAGTTATTTCCTGCCCTTCCTGCCCATGCGCCCGGTGCAGATTCTACTGAACAACCTGCTCTACGATTTCTCGCAGACGGGTATTCCCGCCGACAACGTGGACGACGAACTGGTGGCGAAGCCGCGCAAGTGGAATGTCGGCAACATCGGGCGCTTCATGATGTTCATCGGTCCGATCAGTTCGATCTTCGACTACGCCACCTTTGCCTTGATGCTCTTCTTCTTCCATTGCCGCAACTTCACGCAGGCCGGGGTGGGGGTGGCGGAAAAGGCCGGCATGGAACGGCTGTTCCAAACGGGCTGGTTCGTCGAGTCGCTGCTGACGCAGACGCTGATCGTGCATATCATCCGCACCAGGCGCATTCCGTTCTTCGGCAGCCGGGCCTCGCTGCCGTTGATGCTGACCACGCTGGCGATCATGGCGGTGGGTGTCTGGCTGCCATATTCGCGGTTTGCCTCGTCGTTGGGGTTCGTGTCCCTGCCGCCCGTATATTGGGTCTGGATTGCCGGCTTCCTTCTGGTCTACAGTGTGCTGACGCACACGGTCAAGGTCTGGTTCCACAAGCGTTACGGAGACGATTGACATGAACAGTCTGCTGGAAGCCTTGCAAGAAGGACGGATGGTCGAACTGCCGGACGATCGGAACAAGGACCGTGCGTTAACCATTCTCGCGAATTTGATCGAGGCCATTCCGTCCGTCCCGGCGGGAACGGATGTGGCCGGCGCCGTGATGGCGCGCGAGAGCGCCGGCAACACGGCCTTGGGCAAGGGTTGGGCCTGCCCGCACGCGCGGCTCGGCAATGAAGGCGATCTGGTGTGCGCGGTGGGATGGAGCCCGGCGGGGATCGAGTATGCCTCGCCTGACGGGCGGCCGGTGCGCATTGTGGCGATGTACCTTGTGCCGTTGAACCAGAAGAACGTCTATCTGCGTGAGATATCCGGCATTGCCAAGGTCATGCAGACACAGCCCGACGACGCGATGTGGGCGAATATTCGCGATCTGACGCAGGCGCGCAACGCGATCCTCGATATGATCACCGCCGGCAGCGCGTCGGCGGGGCCGGAAGCGCGGGCGCGCATGATCCGGCTGGAAGCGCGGCAGGCGGCGGTTGAACTGCCGGCCGTGGCGCTGGCGGGCTGGACCATTCAGGCGGTGACGATCGTGGCCGGCCCCGCCCTGAAACCCGTTGTGCTTTCGCAACATCAGGAACTGACCAGTCGGCTGGAGGCGATGCCGGACCTGGCGGGAGTTCTGTCGCGCCAGGGATTCCTGGATGTTGGAGGCTGGCGCGTGCTTAGCCGGGGGACGACGCCGTATTCATCCGAGCGCGTTGTGTTCGATTGCCTGGCGGTGAGCAACACTCCGTCACGTCCGCCGGCCACCTGACCTTGCTTGATGAAGCTGAAGGGCGGGTCGCGTTTATTGCAGTGTGCCTTGACCATGGGGGCGGGAGCGTGGCAGCATGTGGCTTGGAGCCCATGGAATGACGCATCACAATGACAAGCCGAAGGAGCGTCTGGAGCGGTTTGTCACCAGTCTGATCAACCTCAAGGATACGCATCTTGTCCACGACCGCGGCGTGCTGTTGCTTTTGGCGCTGCTCAGGTCCCTATCGCACGCCTATCGCGGGGTCGTGGAATTGCGGCTCTGGCTCTACAGCCATGGACTCCTGCGCCATCATACCCTTGGCTGCCAGGTGATCGGCATCGGCAACCTGACCGTCGGCGGCACCGGCAAGACCCCGGTTGTCGAGGTCTTTGCCCGCGACCTCCAGCGCGCCGGGCGGAGGGTGGCGATTCTCAGCCGGGGCTACAAGAAGGAAGAACCGGTGTTCGTGGAGCGGCTGCTCGATGCGCTGTTGTTGCGGGAACGGCGCCGTCCGCCGCGGGTTGTTTCGGATGGCCGCGCGCTGCTGCTGGACTCCGCCCGCGGCGGCGACGAGCCCTACATGCTGGCCGCCAATCTGCCGAATGTGGTCGTATTGGTGGACAAGGACCGGGTCAAGAGCGGGCGCTACGCGATCAAGCACTTCGGCTGCGATACATTGCTGCTGGACGACGGTTTCCAGTATTTGCGGCTCAAGCACCGCGTGGAAATCGTGCTGGTGGACCGGACCAATCCTTTCGGCAACGGGCATTGTCTGCCGCGCGGCGTGTTGCGCGAGCCGGTGCGCAGCATCCGGCGGGCGACGATGGTTTTCCTGACCAAGTGCGACGGCGTGGCGGATACCTCGGCGCTGCAGGCGCAGATTCGCGGGTTGAACCCCCATGCGGAAATCATCGAGTGCCGGCATACGGCGCGCCACCTGCAAAATCTGCTGACCAAGCAGCAGGAGCCCCTGACTTTCCTGCGCGGACAGCGGGTGGTGGCGGTTTCGGGGATCGCGTCGCCCGAGGGTTTCGAGCGTGAAGTCGAGCGGCATGGCGCGACCGTGATCCAGCGCGAGCGTTTCGCCGATCATCATCGCTACACCCAGCAGGAGATACTCGACATCATCAACCGCGGCTGTGAGGCGGGGGCCAGCGCGATTGTGACCACCGAGAAGGACGCCGTGCGTTTCCCGCGGCTGGACCGCAGCGATGTGCCGGTGCTGTTCCTGAGGGTGCAGATCGAACTGCTGTCGGGGCTCGAAGACTTTAACGCGCTGATCGCCCGCATCTGCTTCCGCGATGCGCTCAACGCCTGAGGAATAACCATGCGCACGCTGGTAATCGGGCTGAACTGGCTTGGCGACGCGGTGATGGCGCTGCCGGCGCTGCACGCGCTGCGGCGGCGCACCCGCTTCGACATCCTGTCCAAACCCGGCGTGGCGCCGATCTACGTCCTGAGCGGGCTGGTGGACCAGGTGCATCTGTTGCATCCCGGCGCCGCGGGCGTATGGCGTGCGGCCCGCGCCGCGCGGGCCGCGGGCTACGACCAGGTCTACGTCATGCCGCGATCGGTGCGCGCGGCGTTGACCGCCTGGCTGGCCGGCATTCCCCGGCGCATCGGTTTGCCTGGCCGCGCGCGCTATGGCTTGCTCACGGAGGTGGTCGCGCCGCGGCGCGATCAAGAGCGGGCGCATCAGCAGCGCGAATACATGACGCTGATGGAAAATGACGGCGATGCTGCCGGGCAGGCGGAGATATGGTTGACGATCCCGGACACCGCCAGGCGTGAGGCGCAGGCGCGGCTGGAGGCTTTGAACCCAGGCGGACCCTGGGCGTTTCTGTTTCCCGGCGCCGCTCGCGGGGCGTCGAAACAGTGGCCGAAAGAGCGCTTTGCCGAAGTCGGCCGGCGTTTGATCCAGTCGGGCGGGCGGGTGTTTGTCTGCGGCGCCGGCCGGGAACTGGGGGTTTGCGCGTGGGCGACCGCGCATATCGGAGCGGGCGCGTTCAATCTGGCCGGCGAGACCACACTCGCGGAGCTGGCGGCTTTGCTGAGTTGCGCCAAGGTGGTGGTGGCCAACGACAGTGGCGGAATGCATCTCGCCGCCGCGGTCGGCGCGCCGGTGGTGGCGATTTTCGGATTGACCGATCCGGCGATTACCGGGCCGTTGGGCAAAGGACATCGCATCCTGCAGGCGCCTGGCGCAGCGCGCGGACGCGACGTGCCGCGCCGCTCGGAAGCCGCGGCACGGGCATTGGCGGCGGTCAGCGCCGCGTCCGTCGCGGAAGCCGCGATTGAAATTATGGGGAATGTTGAACCCTTAACCCCAAGCACCTACCACCTAGCACCTACCACCTAACACCTACCACCTACCACCTAACACCTACCACCTACCACCTAACACCTACCACCTAACACCTACCACCTACCACCTAACACCTACCACCTACCACCTAACGCCATGAAAATCATCTGTGCAACAAACATGCCGTTTGCCGAGGCGGCCTTCGGTACACTGGGCGAGACGCGCGTTTTGGAAGGCCGGACCATAAGTCCCGATGATGTGCGCGACGCCGGGTTGCTGGCGCTGCGTTCGACAACCAGGGTGGACGGCAAGTTGCTGGCAGGCAGCCGGGTGCGCTTCGTCGGCACGGCCACGATCGGCACCGATCACCTCGATATTCCGTATCTTGAGCAACAGGGTATTCAGTGGTGCTTTGCCCCCGGGTGCAACGCCAACAGCGTTGGCGAATACATTGTCGCGGCACTGCTGACGCTGGGGCGACGGCATGGACTGCGGCTGGAAGGACGGACGTTGGGCGTGATCGGGGTGGGCAATGTCGGCCGCCGTGTGGCGGCCAAGGCGGCCGCGCTGGGCCTGCGTGTCCTGATGAACGATCCCCCGCGCGCGCGGGCCGAGGCCGGTCAGCACGGGGCGCCGGATTTTGTTCCTCTGGACCGCTTGCTGGCGGAGTCCGATATCGTGACCATGCATGTGCCGCTGACACGCGCGGGTGCTGATGCCACCGTGCATCTGGCCGACGCGCGTTTTTTTGCCCGCCTCAAATCCGGCGCGTTGCTGCTGAATGCGGCGCGCGGGCCCTGTGTGGACAGCGAGGCCCTGTTGCGGGCGCTGGATGCCGGCACGCTGGCCCACGTGGTGCTTGACACCTGGGAGGGCGAGCCGGTCTACCGGACCGATATAATGGCGCGCATGGATCTGGCGACACCGCACATTGCCGGCCACTCCTTCGAGGGCAAGGCCATGGGCACGGTCATGGTTTACCAGCAGGCCTGCCGTTTCCTGGGCGTTCCCGAGCGCTGGCAGATCGCCGGACGCTGGCCGGCGCCGCTCGTTCCGGAGATCGCAATCGACGCCGCCGGTCGTGACGACGAAGCCGTGCTGCACGAGGTTGTGCGCCGCGTCTACGCGATCGAGGAAGATGACCGGCGCTTCCGCGTGACGGCGGACGGCTCGCCGGACGAACGCCGCGCCTCCTTCGACCGGCTGCGCCACGACTATCCCGAACGGCGTGAGTTCCGTTTTACCCGCGTTCGTCTGACCAACGGCAGCCAGACTTTGCTCGCGAAATTGCGCGGGCTTGAGTTTGCCGTGGAGACTGTGGAATAAGAGATGGAAGGTGGAGGTGTGCCTAAATTCATCGGAGCGCATGTCAGCATTGCGGGCGGGGTGGAACAGGCCCCGCGGCACGCCTCCGCCATTGGCGCGCGGGCCTTCGCGATGTTCACCAAGAACCAGCGGCAGTGGAGCGCGCCGGCCTGCACGGCTGCCGGCTGCGCCGACTTCGCTGAACGGCTGCGCGCGCGCGGATTCGAAGCGCGGAACGTCCTGCCGCACGCAAGCTATTTGATCAATCTTGCCAACCCCGGCGCTGAAGCCAACGCGCGGGCGGTGGACGCGCTGGTGGACGAGTTGCAGCGCTGCCGCGCGCTGGGCTTGGACTGCCTGAACCTGCACCCTGGCAGCAGTCTGGGGCAGTTGTCCCAAGAGGCCGCCGTGGCGCGCGTGGCCGAATCGGTCAACCAGGCTCTGAAGCGCACGGAAGGTGTGATGGTGGTGCTGGAAAACACGGCGGGGCAGGGGAACACGCTGGGGGCCGGCTTCGACGAACTGGCCGCCATACTGGCCGGCATTCACGACGCAACCCGCGCCGGAATCTGCCTCGATACAGCGCACCTTTTTGCCGCCGGTGTGGACTGGCGCGATCCGGCGGTTTACGCCGCGTCGCTTCGGAAATTCGAGCGCGTGGTCGGCTTGCGGCGTCTGCGCGGACTGCATTTGAATGACTCGAAGTCTCCCCTTGGCTCGCGCGTGGACCGGCACGAGAGTCTTGGCGCGGGGCATCTCGGTTGGGCGCCATTCGAGCGGATCGTTCGCGATACGCGTTTCGACGGCGTGCCGTTGATTTTGGAAACACCCGATGAAGTCCTCTGGCCCTCGGAAATACGCAGACTTGCAGAAGCGGAGGCGCAGTGATATGCTGCATGTCTGTATGAAAGCAGACCCCCAGTGGCAAGTCATGGTTGCGGAGTTTACGGCGTACGTAAAGCGGTACGGTAACGGTCATGTGCTGGCCAACTGGAAGGAAAACCCGAAGCTGGGCCGCTGGGTGGCCATGTTGCGCTATCATCGCAAGATTGGACAACTCACGCCGGCAACCATAGCGGAATTGGACAAACTGGGATTCGTTTGGTCTCCCAACGATCTTGATTGGAACAAGGAGTTTAAAAAACTGCGCTTGTTCCGCGCGCGTTTCAAGCACTGCAATGTGCCTTCGATGTGGACGAACGATCCTCAACTGGCCAACTGGGTGGCACATCAGCGCCGTCGCCGCAAACTCGGGATCTTAATTCGCGATCGCGCCCAGCGCCTGGAAAAAATCGGATTTGTTTGGAAGATTTATGGCTGCACCGACGAGGAACGCCGCGCCATACGCGATAACAGCGTAACTTCGGCGCCAAGCGCGACAAGGCGGGCCGTCGGCGAGCGTGTTTACAACATCGGCGCGAGCGGCTATGTGCAATACGGGGGCTACGGGCCAGTGCCCGCGGCGCTGCAAGGCTACCTGAAGCGCAATGGCAACGAATGGCCGCCGCATATTCCCCTGCCCAGGCAGCCAACCCGCTATCTGATCCGCAACGAGGGGATGTCGAGGATGCTCAAGGTCGATTGGCAAGGCCACGGACCGCTGCCTGCGGTGATTATGGACTACTTGAACGAGAACGGTTCGCTGCCGCCGCCTGCCCTGCGTTAGGCTGCTGAGTTGGTTTTCCCCAATAATGCCGTGCTTGATCCATTTCGTGCGCTGCGGTAGCGTGTGTGCTGCACGTAGCCCCCGTAGCTCAGTTGGATAGAGCATCGGATTTCTAATCCGAATGTCGCAGGTCCGATTCCTGCCGGGGGCGCCACTATTTCATTGACCAAAACAAGCGTTTCGTCCTTTATTCATGCGGGTTTAATGAATGTTGCCTTTTCGCGATGTGCGCTTGTCTCCACCTTCCTTCACTTGCTTGAATGTGCGCTTTTCGGGGTCACAAAGCACACAAAAAGCACACAGAAAAAACGTACAATTTGCGGTGCAAAGCAATCCGATGGTATCCGATGGTAAAATAAAAGCAGAACTCGGGCTGGGGTGGGGTGTAGCCAGGACCGGCCGGCCGGGCGTGCCGGCGGCGCTGGCGCCCCTACGGAATGATGTCCTTGTCCGCCCGGCGCCACCACGGAAGCCAGCCGCCCGCGCGCACCGCCGCCCACATCGTGCGCGCCAACCAACCGGTGACGCCGACGTAGAGCATGATCTCCAGGAATAGCCCGTCGCACTCGGCCCGAGTCACCGTGCGGCCGCCGATCTTGCGGTGACAGTACAACCAATCGTGGAACAGCGCCGCGATGCCATAGCAGTTCTTGCCGTCGCCGGCAGGCGGGATGTACCAGGTGACCGCCACGGGAATTGACGCCCAGTCGAAAACGAACCCTTCTTTCACCGTGGAAATCTCACCTGCCGCGGTGCGATACGACACCGCCGCGTCGAGCATCACGTTGCCGCCGGTCGTGGTGATCGTCTCAACCCCGCCGTGGACCAGTCCGGCAAAACGCCCTTCCGGATCTGGAATCGGCTGGATGGTCTCTTCACTCATGCGTCTCATCCCCTCATTCTGACTCCTGAATTCTGACTCCTGACTTCTCGGGCACTCCCCTCAGTCGTTCTCCCGCCGGCGGACGCACGGCCGTTGCTTCAATTCCTCGGTGAGCCCCTTGATCGAATCGGAAAGTTTGTCCAGGCGCCGCCCGAACTGGCAGCCCTGCTGGTAGATCACCCAGACGCAGAAGCAACAGACGGCACCCAGGATGACCACAACGGGCCACCGCGCCGCCGCCTCAACCGTGTCGGCGTCAGGCAACAACCCGACCCCGCTGGCCCCGACAACGGCCAGACAACCAGTAACGGCTTCAAATTTGCCGCTCATGCGCTCGTCCTTCCTCTTTCAATCGCCGATTCTTACAGTCCGCCGACCGGCGACGGACTTGCCGCTGCCGCAGCACCACGCCCGGCAACGGCCGCGGAAGCCCCGGCAAGCCCGCCGCCCTCGACCGTGAGCATTACGTTGACCGCCCCGTTAGTGCCGCGCGCGGGCCCCGCAGAGGCCACGGAAACGCCCCTGTTGATGACCAAGGGCGTGTTCAGGTTGAAGACCGGATTGATGCAACCAGCCACGAGCAGCAACGATGAAAAAAGAACGCTGAACGCAAAACGGCCCAAGAAACCGGATTTTATTTCATCGTTCATCATTCTGACTTCTGCGTTTTTTTTCATT
>CAIYGI010000263.1 GCA_903925685.1 uncultured bacterium | reverse complement strand
GGGCTGCCTCGCCGCGCATCCGGAACGCGTCGCCACTGACGCTTTTTGGCCATGCGGCAAAATCCTCGTTCTTGAATTGTTCCAGCAGTTCCTTCCATTTGCGGCTCTCGCTCATCACCTCCATCTGGCTGCTTTTCGACAACGTGACCACGGGAATCCTGCGGGCCAGCTCCATGGCCTGGTCGAAGTGATTCAGCACGACGGCGTAGATGGCAGCCTGCCTAAGACTGTCACAGACTTGCTGCTCGTTGGTGGCGGTTTGCGCCGCTTTCATGAAGGCCGCAAGCGCTTCCGCGTTTTGATGGGCGGCACCCAGTTTCTTTGCGGCCGCGAGATCTTCGTCATAACCAGCGAATGCGGTACCGACGAATGACAGAATGATCGCGATACGGGTCAGTGTCTTCAGCATGTTGTGGGCTCCTTTGGGTTACTCGGCGAACCAGAACGAGAACAACTGTGCATTGCGCAGATGGAAGAAGACCCGGACTTCGCGGCCCTTTAGCGCGCTCAGATCCGAACCATCTTTCCAGCGCACCGTCAAATTCGTATTGTCCTCCGATATGGGCAGAGTGTCGTCCTGCTCCGGATCGTCCTCGAACCGGGCGCCGGGGCCGATGCGCAGAGTCCCGCGCTTGCCGTTTTCCGACCACACGACGCGGTTGCCCCTGTAGTCGCCCATGCCATATCCAGGGATCGCCCGTCCTGTGAGCGCGTCTCGGAGCTCCACCTTCAGTTCGCCCTGCGCCGAATCAACGTTGATCTTCAGCGTGGAACCGGTCACGTTCAGTGGTTTGGTCAAAACGATGCCCGGCTCGTTCCCGGCCTGTAAAGAGGAAAAGCCATCCAGACGCAGACGCGCCAGGAAGATGGCACAAGCCGGTTCGCCCGGAGCTGTTTTCCGCCCCGCCTGTTCGAGTATCTCGGGGCTCACATGGGTACACCGGTAACCGGTGTAGTAAAACCATAGCTCGTTTCCGTGAACCACGGGTGGCGCGGCAAGGATCGTTCCATGGTCAAAAAGCTGTTTGTTCGACAATGGAGAGAGGGGAATGAACGGCGCACGGCTCAGCCTGTCCCAAGATCGCAAGTCACGGCTGGAGGCGAGGGTCGGATACAGAATGCCGTCCTGGTTGGATTCGCCGGAGGGCGCAAAGTAGCGGCCGGACTGGTTGAACAGCCACGGCAAAGCCAGGTAAAGATCCTCGTAAACGAAAACCGGCATGCAATAGATGTCGGTAAAACATTCTTCTGGCTTAACCGTCAGAGGAGCCAGGCGGTCAGGGTCGCGGACGGCCTCCTCGATCCGCGCCGCGCCGAGTTCGCGGTCGATTTCATCCCCCCATAGAATCAGTTCCGGCTCGGTCCACGTGCGAAAGTCATTACTCAGGGAAAGATAGACCATCCGGCCCAGTTCCATCACCCCGTGGCGCTTTACGCCGCAGCCGGAAAGTCCTTTGACCGTGGCCACAAACCGGTTCTTGAGCGAATCGTAGGCCAGGTATTTAGTGTCTTCGCATGGAATCCGATCAGCACCGCCCAGGCGTGTCCAGTCCATGCCGTTGGGAGAGGTGAAGGGGACAAGAAACGATCCAGTCGTTAAGCCATTGGCCGTTTCACGAATCCAGGAAAAGCCCTTGAACCGATGGGCAGATTTTTTTTCATGATCATCCCTTACCATTAACGAGTGGGGGATAGGGCCATCGTCCTCCGGCGATGTAGCATTGCGCACATTGACGATGTTATTTGCAGTCGAGCCGTTCCATTCAACCCGCCCCAACTGAGGCTTCTCCCAATTCAACCCATCACGCGACTCGGCATACAGAGGCAGGAGGTTCTTCCCCCCGGAATACCACATCTGCCAGACTCCTCGTCCCCCATCCCATAGCGGCGTGGCGTCGATGCGCACCTGGTTGTCCTCCCAGAGGCGTTCAGGCGCGATTACCGGGGCGGGGTCTTTCACCGGCTGATGGAAGACCTGCCGGATACCGTCAATCACCTGCACATGTTTCCGGTCAATAAACAGATATTTCATAAATCACTTCTCCTCTTTTGCTTGTGCGAGCACTGGCCGCCAGATGCCGCCATTCATGGCGGAATTGTGTACTCGCACGGCCAAAACGTTGGCGCTGCCGTAGGTCAGGAGCTCGGGCTTGACCTCCACCGCAAACGGCACATCCCAGAGCTGTAGCGCGCTGAGCTTCTCTGATTCTGCGGTATGTTCCCCAGCCAGTGTTCCGTTCACATAGACCCATGCCTGTTCGTCCACCGCGCCAAACAGGAGGCGGACAGTCTTGCCTTTCCAGTCCGCAGGCACGGTGAACGCCACGCGGTACCAGCCATAGCCCTGGATGTCGCCAGC
>CAIYGI010000262.1 GCA_903925685.1 uncultured bacterium | reverse complement strand
GGTTCCAACGCCCGACGGAGGCCAACCCACAACAGCGCGAGGCTTTTCGCCTGCTGAATATCAGACTGCCTTGAACCCAAGAAAGAGTCCCCAGAAAACGGAACGAAAAAAACCGGCCATTTCGCGCGCATCTTGTTGATTATCAATGGTTTGCGCATGTATGGAGCATCGAAAAGACGCTGGAACTTCGGAATAAATGGCCCTGGAGTTGCCGGTTGCGTAGAGCGGTTCTGCGAAAGTTTTTCATTCACAGATGAATCTCTAACGGTTCGATTGGAACTTCCTAGCGTGTGCTTTCGCTTCGTCGAGAGTGCGAAAAATCATCCCCCATGCGATGACTTCCACCTGGTCTCGCGTGAAGGACGTTGTCTTTGGGATGGCGTCGTCCAGTATGCGGGCAACATAGACATGGCAAGGCCATTCCTTGACTGGAAAGAGTGTGAAGCCTTCGTGCCGAGACGAGAGTATCAAATTCGTGATGTCTTTGCTTCCCAAACCATAGTGCTGCCCAATGACTGGAGGATCAATCTCAACCAACATGTGGTCATCCCGCACCGGGTCTTTTAGACGTGCCTTTTCCCAACAAGCACGGGGCCTTGCAAGCCCCTCGTTCTCTCCGGCAGCAGACAAAAAGAAATCTGGTTCGTTTTTCATTTTTCAAAACGGCGGGTTGACGCCCGAAACTCGTTGGATATTAATTTGCGTTGAAGGATTCGGCACAAACACTTCCGGCAAACCGCCGCCAATGCCACCCGGGCCTGGTGCTGCGTTACGAAAGAGTACGCCCTCGGTGTTGTTCAAAGTACCTTCTAAGACAAAAGAGCCTGAATTGCCAGGAAACAAACCTGCCGTTGCTCTGACGTCAGTTACGGTCGCAGGGTTTACCGTTGTATAGTAGTTGCCAAGTCCTCGTGCCTCATTACCAAACACGCGGTAAAGCTGGGTTCCCTGTTGCGTTGTTGTCTCTGCGGCACCAAGTCCTGAACCGCCAGGAATCGGGAGGAACGGCAATACAGCAATTCCTTGTTGCGGACTCAACTGCGCGGCGCGCCATCGGAGAAATCCTTCCTGGCTGGGGTCAGGGAAGCCCATGCTGAACACGAACTTGGTAAGTTCGACCAGTTTGTACTGCAATCCAGGGCCGTACATCTCCCACCAAGAGATTCCGCGAATGGAATCCTTGCAAAGGCCAAAGGGATCCCGGAAGTTGACGGGGTTATTGGCGCAGAAAACATACTGATTCAAGCCCCCAGCGATGCCCAGTGGATCGTTTGACAACCATCTTCCGGTGACCGGGTCATACCATCGCGCCCGGAAGTAGTAGAAACCTGTGGCCCACGAATATTCCCGGCCCTGCCACAGGTAGCGGTTGCCCACAGCAGATTTGGCCAGAGGTTTCCCGTCACCGTCGGATATCCCGAGTACCCGGCCCCAGGCGTCGAACCGGTACTGTTCAACGATCTTCCCGGAACCATTTGCCAAGGCATGCAATGTGCCCAGGCGATCCGTGATCGGGTAGTATGTGACCGCGTTCGATCCGGCGCCGACGGTCATGGCGAGCAGGTTGTCGACGCCAGGGCCCCAGACGTAGGATCGGACTACACCGCCGGTCGCATCGAGGTCGGCCAGGACCTGGGCGCCATCGTACAGGTGATAGTTGGTCACCATCCCGTCAAACGTCCATGCCCGCCTTCCCGCGGCATCGTACCCGTATGCCTCCGCGAGGACGCCGCCCGTGCTGACGCCGGTGAGTTGGTATTGGCCGTTCCAAGCGAGGCTCACCGCGTTGCTGAACCCGCTGCCCGAGTAGACGATGCCCGTCACACAGCCGGCGTCGCTGTACGCGTATTGCCCAGCGGTTATCACTCGCACGAGTATGGTGTTGGTGGCATAACCCACGTTGCCGGCAGCGTCGCCGACGGCCGCTACGAAGGTCTGCGTGCCCGACTGGACTGGTACGGCCGACAGCCAGAAGGAACTCCAGGACATGTACGGGGTCTGGGC
>CAIYGI010000261.1 GCA_903925685.1 uncultured bacterium | reverse complement strand
GGACACCAAAGATACCGAGGTTGTTGAGGAATACACCGACATCATCCAGATTGGCGCGCGAAACATGCAGAACTTTTCGCTGCTAAAGGAAGTGGGCCGGTGCAAGAAGCCTGTGATGCTTAAGCGCGGTCTGGCTGCGACGATCAAGGATGTATTACTAAGCGCCGAATACATCCTCAATGAAGGCAACATGAACGTCATGCTCTGCGAGCGCGGCATCCGGACTTTTGAAACGTACACACGCAATACGCTCGATCTTTCCGCTGTGCCAGCACTCAAGAGGGAATCGCACCTGCCGGTAATTGTTGACCCGACCCATGGGGCAGGTCATCATGACCTGATTCCCGCGATGGCGCTGGCGGCGGTTGCCAGTGGCGCGGACGGTATCATGGTCGAGGTCCACAACAATCCCGAAGTGGCGCTCTCCGACGGCGAACAATCATTACTCCCCGACAAGTTCGAAGCTCTCGTCGCGCAGATGCGTGCAGTCGCCGCCGCTATTGGGAAGCAAATCTAGCAACTTGCTGGACTTTTGGGCTGCGAATTCACTGCGCCGCAAGGTTGGGCAGAAATTCCCGTTCCGCAGCATCGTCATAGGAGAATAACACAAAACCGGCTGCGCCCAGCGCGCGGGCCACGTTTATCTGGGCAAGTAACGCGGCCTGACTGCCGAGTTTCCAGCTTCCAATGCCAACGACCAATTGGCGATGCCGCGCCCACGTTTCTTGCTGGTGTACCCGGGCCTCAAACTCGCGCAGGTCGGTCGTGTAGGTCATCGTGCAGGCGTAATCCAGCCAGCCGTGTTCCAACCAGTATCTCCAGTTCTGTGCCATTTCCTCGCGGGCGCGGTCGAGGTCATGGAATACCGCCGCGGAGACCGTGATACCCGGTCGCAAGGTGCGTGCAGCATCGCCGAGGTCGTGCACCCACTGGTTGACGATGAGTTGTTTCCATTCGATGAAACGGCGGGTGGACGGACCGTCTAGAACGTCGTCAGGCCAGTGTTTGACCGATTTACCCTGCCACTGTTCAAACGAACGACGGCAATTGGCGCAGAAGCAGGCAGGCTGTTCATTGAATCGGATGTAGTCAAACTGCACGCCATCCACAGGATATCGTTTAACAATCTCCCGAACGCAGGCAACCATGAGATCGTGGTTGGCCTTTTGCGACGGACACAGCCATGTGTAACCTGCCTGCAAAACAGGTTTACCATTGGGACCGCGCATCACACGGTTCGCCGCGATCATCTTGCGCTGGAAACGCGACGGACTGCGCAACATGAACATCACTGGCAGCTTGGCATGTACCGCGATGCCACGTTTGTGGGCAAGTTGAATGCCGTGTTCAAACTCCCTTGCCGACATGCCGGAAATGTGAGGCAGCACGCCACTGTCGGGGTAGAATGCGCCGCCGCCCGTGGCGAAGTTGACGTACATCGTGTTGAACCCGGACCGTCTTAGCGACGATGTTGCGTCGTCCCAGTCCAGTCGCGCTGTGT
>CAIYGI010000260.1 GCA_903925685.1 uncultured bacterium | reverse complement strand
CAATGCGGCCCCCTTGATCCTGCACATCCACCACCGCCGCCGCCTTGCCATCTTTGTTGTAAACGTTGATTCCACCACCTTTGGGATGGTTCGTCACCATCACGCCCAGCGTCCCTTGGGCATTGTTCACAGTCAACGACCCTCCCGTCTCGCTGGCGTAGAACATCCCGGCAATCTGCTCATCGTTCCCGTGCACAAGGACCTGCCCACCGGCGGCAGTGGAAGTCAACTGAGCCACCGTGGCCCCGGCGGTATTGTGCAACTGCACATAACCGCCATGCTCACAAATGGCCACCGTGGCACCCCGCTTGTCATTGGAGCCAAACAAGTCCAGCCGCCCGCCGGCTGGCTGCGCGGTCAGACCGACGCCCAGCTTACCGTCCGCCCGCTGGAGCAGGAGCGTACCGTCGTCAGCCTGGCTGGCAATGATCGCGACGGCCTGCCCGCCTTGATTGAATGTCGCCACCGTCCCGCCCTCCGCCCCGGCGCAGACCGAAGCCGCCCGTTTGTCCTGCTGATTGAACACCAGCATCTCGCCGCCGTGCTTGCCGGCCATCAAGATCCCCCGCGGCTTTAACGCCGCATCCACGACGGTCACCACCCCGCCGTCCACAAAGCCTTTCAACCCCGCGCGCCGCGCGCCGCCCGTGGCGCAGACCGTCACCTCGCCGCGGTCATCCTCCATGCCCAACTCCACCCGGTGGGTCCCGTCGTTGGCGGACAACGTGAACCGGCCACCGCTCTTGTCCACCGCCATTTCCACCCCGGGACTCCCCGGCTCGGACGCGGCCATCCAGAACACCGGCCCCGCCGCCGCCGTCCGCGCATCCCACACGCCGACGGCTTCACCAGCCTCATTCTCCACTGTCACAGACCGGCAGCGCAACGACGGCCGCATCGCATTCTTCAACGGTTCCTGGGTGGGCAACCCCAAGTACCATTTCAAATGCCGCAGATCGTCCTGCAATTGTTTCACCTCGGCCTGCAACGCTGCCAACTCCGTCAATTCGCTCATGGGGATAATCCTTTCGCTTGCTGGCCGCCCACCTTACCCGCGCCCCACCCAAAACGCGATGACGGACCGGCATTTACCTCGCTGAGCACATGCGAGAACCCATCGAGCACTTGATGGAGCGGGAAGCGGAAGACTTGTAGCAATTCCCTGATTCGCCATTACCGGGTGTCACCCTGAGCTTGTCGAAGGGTCTCGGTCCGGCTACACTCCGCCGGCATGGGAAAGCAAAAAGCGACTACTGGTGTAGTACCCACCGCTTGCCCCGCGACTGGGGGGCCCTGGGGGCCAAGGCCAAACCCTCGCGCTCGTCGATACACGCATGACTTTCTACGCTTGGCTACACTCCGCCGGTATGGTCAAGAAAACGATTCGATAACGGTACTGGCAAATCCTTATGCGCGCACTTGTCAGGCTAATAATATTGGCGCATCACAAAACGGAGGTATTTAATGCTCACGAAAGTCATCATGCGCAGATTGATGGTTGTTCCGCTGGCCGATAACGACCATGGGAAAACGACCATTATTCGCTCGCTAGTGTGTCACGCTGAACGCCGTAAGTTCGTTGTAGTCAAACGCTCGCAGCGTTGGCTAATTTCACCATGGGGACGCAACATAGATGCCCTCGTAATTCCTCGGTCATATCAAGAAACACTCGCAAGTGAGTTCGGTTCAATTAAGGCAGCGCTGGATGGTGTTGACAGTGAATGGCGACAGCGTGATCTTGTTATATTCCCTAGCCACAATGCCGTTCGGGGTTTTGGGATAGAATTTCAAGTGCTGTGATAACGATTGATAACAAGTTGGTAATAAAAGACTTCCGGTCTGTGTTGGAATCTGCTTTAACCTTGGGATGCTTACGATCCAAGTGCAGCCCAACCGGGTTCTTTCCACCACACCGTCGCCGACCATTCTCCCATCCAGTTTGTCCGATCCGAAACTGGAGGCGATCTGTTGCCGCCACCACAACAAACGCGGGCCGCGTTCGCAGTTGCGCTTCCCCAATCTGCTGCGCTGTCTGGTCGCCCACACCGTCATGACGACCGGAACCTTGGAGCGCCACGTCGAGGAGCTGACTGGCCTGCGCCAAGCCGCCTCCACTCTGTCCGAACGCCGCCAAACCATGCCATGGGTGATCTTTGAGGAAATTCTCCGCTTGGGACTGCGCCCGTTGGCCGATCCCACCCGGCATCCTGGCGCCTTCTATCGCGGGCTGCGGTTGCTGACCCAAGACGGCACCAGCGTGCCGGTTTACAACACCCCCGCCGCCCAGCGGCGCTGGCAGAAATCCAAGACCCGCAAGGGGCGCGCCGCTTTCGCCAGGATCCCGGTGGTGCTGCTGGTTGAACTGGGGTTGCACAACCCGATCGCTGTGCAGATCGGTCGCGAGCAGCAATCGGAGTACACGTTGGCGTGGGACTTGGTCGCGCAAATCCCGGCGGGTAGTTTGACCATCAATGATCGGTTGTACGGCTGCGGCGCCTTTGCCGCGCGACTGCTGCAGCGGTGGACGGAAGTGGGGAGTCATTTTCTCGTGCGCGCCCGCACGGGGATTGGGCGGCGGCGGGTGCAACGGTTGCGGGACGGCAGCAGCGTGGTGGAACTCTTTGCGGTGGATGAAACCGGCGCGCGGTTTGGCTTTTTGGTGCGAGAGATTCGCGGGCAGATTCTCCGGCAAGGGAAGCGGCCGGTGGCGGTGCGGTTCTGGACGAGTCTGATGGACGCGCGGCGCTATCCGGCGCTGGAGTTGCTGGCGTTGTATGCCCGGCGTTGGGAAATTGAAACGACGATCAAGGAGATCAAGCAGACGCTGCTGGGAGCGGATCTGTTGCAAGCGCACACGCAGGAGACGGCATTGCAGGAAGTGGCGGCGCTGTTGCTGGCGCAAGCAGCGGTCGCGGAGGTGCGCAGTCAAGCGGCGCAAGCGGTCGCGGTGGATGTCCTGGAGGTGAGTCACGGGCAGGCGTTACGCTGGTTAAGCTGGTTGTGGATGGGTTGGCCGCAACTGCGGACGGCGGGGCAACGACGGGTCGCGATCCAATGGGCGCAGCAGCAAATGGTGTTACGGACGCGCGGGAAACGGAGGAAGCGGTCCTGTCCACGCGGATTGCGGCAGCCGGTTTCTTCTTGGCCGAGAATTCAGCGGCGCACCAATTGGAACGGTGAGATCCAATACCGTGTGGTGCGCTTCGGAACCTTATGAATTCAATACCCCGAACGGCATTG
>CAIYGI010000259.1 GCA_903925685.1 uncultured bacterium | reverse complement strand
GGACGGCCGTATCTGTATCACCTTCCGGTTCATGGACAAGGTGATCATGGGTTCGACGGACATCCGGGTCGAGAACCCCGACACCGCGGTGTGCGAGGACGCGGAGATTGACTACATGATGACGACGCTCCAAGGCGTTTTTCCCAGTCTCAAACTGTCGCGCAGTGACATCGTACACGTGTTCTGCGGAGTGCGACCGTTGCCGTCCTCCGGGTTGGACTGCACAGGCCGCGTGCCGCGCTCGCACCATCTGGCGGTCACGGATGCGGATGCGGCGCGCAGCTTCCCGATCTACAGCATGATCGGCGGCAAGCTGACGACCTTCCGGGCGTTCGCCGAAGAGGTAACGGACACGCTGTTGGCCCGGCTCGACAAGAGACGTGTCGCGTCCACGCGCGAAAGGGCGTATCCCGGCGCTGAAGGGTATCCCCAGGGGGAAGCCGAGAAGCGGCAGTGGATTGCTCGCGTGGCAACTGCCAGCGGGCTTGCGAACGAACGCGTAGCGGAGCTACTGGAACGCTACGGAACAGAAGCGGAGCGTTTGGCGCAACGAAAGGAACCGAAATGGCGGACGCCGCTCACAGCGCTGCCGGACTACTCGATAGGCGAGGTCCGCTCGATCGCCGAGGGCGAGCAGGTAGTGCATCTGTCAGATCTGGTGCGGCGTCGCAGCGTCATTACCCTGCTGGGACGCGCAAACGCGACCGCACTAGCCGAGTTGGCGGAGATTGCCGGCTACGTGCTCGGTTGGGATGCGGTTCGTCGCCAACAGGAGATTGACTTGGCGTTGGCCGAGGCAAAGGGACGGAAATAGCGATTATTCCCCGCTCCTCTCAACTCCCCAACTATCAACTCCCCAACTATCCGTATATGGCTGAGATGACCTCTGTAGAACGGGTGATGACGGTGCTGCGCCGCGGCGAGCCGGATCGCATCCCGCATTTCGAATGGATCATTGATAAGCGAGTCAGGCATGTGTTGTGTCCCGGCGCATCAACCGAAGAGTTTACCGTCAGGATGGGACTGGATGCCATGCTGACGGCCCCGGATTTCAAGACCGTGCAAGTGGCACCCAACCGTTTCAAGAACGAGTGGGGGATTGTGGTCGAGAAGGGCGAGGAGCAGCACTCCACGGTGGTTCAGGCGGCGATTCAAACCATGGCGGATTTTGAGGCGTATCAGGCACCGGACGCATTTGCGCCTGGCCGTTTCGACAGCCTGCAGAAGCTCGTCGCACGGTACAAGGGCAAATACGCGATCGGCGTGCATCTGAACGATGTATTATCCATTCCGCGTAATCTGATGGGATTCGAGGAGCTGATGCTGACGTTCTGCACCGAGCCGGACCTGATCCGGCGGCTGGTCGAGATGTCGGTGGATCTCAATATCCAGTTGGCCGGCGAAGCGGCGCGGTTTGGCGCGGATTTCGTGTTTACCGGCGACGATTACTCTTCTGCGCAGGGCCCCTTCATGTCGCCCAACACGTTTAGGGAACTGCTGTATCCCGGGCTAAAG
>CAIYGI010000258.1 GCA_903925685.1 uncultured bacterium | reverse complement strand
TCGAATGCGGGCCTGGAACGGTGCGCCGTCGAATGCGCGGGCCATCATGTAGTTAAACAGCGCCTTGCCGAGATCATCGCATGTCACGCAAGAGGCAGACAACTCGCTGATCCTGACGCCGCATGGGGCAAGACCGCGCCAGGGGACAGCTCCCTTCTCGGTCACGTCCACCTGTTCGTTGTTGATCTTCCCACTGGTGCTGCGCTGGCCCGGTACGGAATACCAAGTGCCGCTGATCAACACTTCAATGATGAGATCAGAACCAAAGCGGGCGGGCATGGTTCATCCCGCATCCCTGAGCCGCGTCCCGGTCACGGAGAAATACCCAGGAACCAGTTGCGTAACGAGGCATACGTCCATATCTCCGATGGATCGGAAGTCGTCAAGGGAGACGCCATCGCCGGGGATGATTTCGCACTCTCCGTTGATCGACACGTTGAAGCCATCGACAAGTCCAGCCGCGACAACAACGGTCGGGATGCCTACGACCTCAAGGACAGTAGCGTTCATTTCGTTCGATAGGACGAGCATGGTCATGGTTTACTCCGCGATCCCGCGAGCCGAACCGCCAAGCAAGAACTCCCGGTAATCCCGTTCGATGAGCTTTCCGATGAGGTTGTACCCATAGCTGGACGGATGTGTTCCGTCCGCTTGAACGTCAGGCAGGCACCAGTTGGGCGTGAGTGCAGCGCCCCAAGACGGGTCGACATAGACGATGCGCGGGTTGTTAACCGCGATCCATGCTGCACGCAGCCACGGGTCGAACAAGTTTGGGTTTGCAAGAGCCGGATACACGGGACGCAACAGAAAGCGCCTGGCCAGGTTGAGTTTGAGCGCCAGGCGAAGCATGACCTCATACCGCGCCTGCGTGTGCCATGGCGTGTAGTGCCACTTTGCCGTTCCGTCCGTGATCGAATCTTCCGCCGTCGTGGTTCCGGTTGGGCCGCCTGACGACGCAGAGGTTCCGGCGGTGTCGCAGACATAGACCCCGTTTCCGTTCGTGCGGACGTGGCCTACCTCGTAGCGGGTAGATGCAGACCAGGCGAACGTGGAGGTCACGCATTGCCAGAACGCCGTCCCTCCATCAGCTACTATGCCGTCCGTCCCGAGGTTGACGCCATTCGGGCCTAGGACACTGGTTCCGGCGGTCGTGCAGCGGAAGTATTGCCTGTTGTTTCGGACAACATCGCCAACCGCATATGTTGCAGCCGACCATGCTGGGCCTGTCTTCGCGCTCCAGCGTGCCGTGCCGCCATCAGAGATCGCGGAGTCTGCTCCAGCGTTTCCAGTCGGGCCGGTTACGCTGGTGCCAGCCGTGTCACAGCGGTACACGTCCGCGCCGTTCTGAACATGCGAGCCAACCGCGTATGTTCCAGCCTTCCACGGAGCGCCGTACAGATTCATCATGGACGATTGGAACTTCGCCGTCCCGTCCGTGATGCCATCAGTTGCCAGGCATAGGCCGGTCGGTCCACCAGACGAGGCGGTAGTACCGTTCGCCGTGACGAGGTATTCAAAGTCGCCGTTCTTGTAGCGGTTGTTCGCAACGACCGCTGTGTTAGCAGGCCACGGGAGGCGCGGAGTTCCGTCATTGAATCCGATTCCAAAGATCAGCGCGTCTATGTTGCCGCCGTACCCGGCGATATTCGTAGCCATGCGAACGATGATGTCGAATATGACCTGTCCGCTAATGGCGCAGTTAGAACACAGAACGCCAAAGCGCGAAGACACTTGCGAGGCTTCATCGTTTGCCGACGCAGCGCCGGCCATGATTGAATCTCCGAACCCCACGTTACGACCCTGGTAGGTGATCGGTAGGAATTGCGGAGTTCCGCCAGATGGATTACGTGCGGCAATTCCGTAGTCACGACCGCCGGAATTGTTGACCATCGACACGACGGTTTCTTTGCTCGGATCAAGTCCACCAAGGACACGATACCAGCAAGCGTAGGTTGTGCCGGCTGTCGTCAGGTAGTTGGCGTTGACGCCACCTGGCGTCAGGTTTGATCCGTCTCCAGGGATTACAAGTGAGTCGAACGGAGCGCCACCGTTGACACTCATCCACAGGGCGCTGCCGTTGTTGTTCGACACAATGAGCGGTGCGCCACTCGCCATGACACGCAAGGCGAGGTAACAGGTTGACGTTCCGCCCGCGTTCGTCGCGGTGATCGTGACTACGTTGTCACCGCCAACGGTTGG
>CAIYGI010000257.1 GCA_903925685.1 uncultured bacterium | reverse complement strand
TTGTGGGACCGTTTGTTCGCCCCAAAGAATTCACCACGCCGCTTTACTTGTCACGCGTCAAAAAGTGCCATGTCATTTTCCGGGCAGTTCGCAAAAACATGCGTAATTACAGCACGGGATCAGGAAGTGTGAAGTTACGCTGACTTCACGGCAACCTTCACCAACACCGGGAACTACAGCGCGCCATTCGGCGGCGGGGATATCATCTCACTGGAGTCCCTTTATTTCTCCAGCAGTTATCCCCGCGGTTCCGCCCCCGGAAGCAACCAGATCGCTTATCTTGAAACTACACTCCAAAAAAGCGCCGCGGCCGGCCGGCACGCCTGGTTGATCTTCCACATTCCTCCCGGGATCGACGCGACCAGCACCCTGAGCCAATGGCAAAGCGGAAATACCAATAACGTCACCACCGACTGGGACCCCGGCTTTCTGGCGCCTTTTTGCAAAATTGTTTCCCGCTACACCAACACCATTTCCGGCATCTTTTGCGGACACTATCATGACCGCTTCTGGCGGTTGCTCAGCGACCCGGTCAACTCCAATGTCGTCGCCACCGTGCAAATTTCCAACGGACTGCTTTTCAATCACGGCAACAACCCCGGTTTCTCCGTCCTGACTTATGATCGCCAAACGCTCGCCTTGATCGACGAAAACACCTACAGCATCGATTATAACACCTGGTACGGCAGCCTCGATACCAACGCCTCATGGAGCCTTCGCTACAGCATGAATCAAGGCAACAAAGTGGCCGATCTTTCGAAGGCCGGCCTGCTCGGCGTCTGGTCCGGCATGCGCTCCTCCGCAAGCGAAGGATTCAACTATTTCAATGGCGAATATACCGGCGGACGCGCCCCGCTAACCTGCACCGCATCCAACTGGCCCGCCTACTACAACGCCATCCGCTGGACCCTGCCGCAGCAATTCCTCGACAACGTCAGGGCAGGACCTTAACCCTGGACCCTCGATACTCCCCATTTCGCCAACGCGCGAGGATTGTTTCGTTTGCGACGGTGGGGAACGCTTCGTTGCCTGGTTATGACCGCGGGAAGTTTTCGGCGACCCAGGCGTTGTAGGTCATGAAGCGCGCGCCGGGGGCGAGCGCGGCCAGCAAACGTTCCAGACGCTGCCAGAGACGCACCCCGTCGGGGCGCGAGATGAAACGCGACAGACCGGCGGAGGCGAGGTCGGTGAATTCCCAGGGATGGAATACCAGCGCCAAGTGGCCATCGTGGCGCAGCGTGCGGCGCGCGAGGTTCAGGTAGAGCGCAAAGGGGAAATTTTTGAAGCTCATCCAGAAGAGCGGCACCCGCATTAGCGGCGTGGCGGAAACCGGCAGGCGGACCAGTCCATGGTCCAGCCGCGGAGCGCGGGGACGGCGAAAGTTATTGTAACGGCCGGGAATCCAGACGGGATTTTCCGAAGAGTCGTAACTGTAGCCGGCGGCCAGCAATAGCGCGGCGTCGGTGGTCATGAAACGCGCCCGGCGGAATCCACTCACTGGTACGCCGCCGAGCTTTTCCAGCGCGGCGCGCGCTCGCGCCGGGTCGTCCGGCGTCCAGCCGGTATGGGTCCAGCCGTGCGAGGCGAGTTCGTGACCGTCGGCTACCATGCGGCGTACCAGTTCCGGCCGGGCCTGCGCCAGGCTGGCCGTGGTGAAAAAGGTGGCCGGTATGCCCAGCCGCCGCAGTCCGTCCAACACGCCGACGCACCCACCGGCGCCAACGGTAATGGCTTGCGCTTGATCCACAGGACGCCCGAAGTCGCCGGGCGTGTCGAATTCCTCCGCGTCGAAACTCAGCAGGATCGCCGGTTTTTTGTCGCGCGCTGCGTCCATCAGGCAAGTTCCTTCATGCTTGGCCCCGCGGCGAGGGTGGGGGGATCGTTGCCAATCAAGCTGCGCACAAAGCTTGGAATCTCGGTTGTGAAGGTCATGCGCCGGCCGGTATGGGGATGGTCGAAGGCCAGCGACCAGGCGTGCAGCGCCAGGCGGGAATAGCCGTCGTTGGCCTTGCCGTATTTGTTGTCGCCCACCACGGGGTGTCCAAGATTGGCCAGATGCACGCGGATCTGATGCTTGCGTCCGGTCAAAATCGCGATTTCGAGCAGACTGAAACGTTTGACGGATTGAATCACGCGATAGTCCGTGCGGGCGAGTTTGCCCAGCGTGCGATCGGGGGTCACATAAACGACATAGGCCGAATTTTCCGCCAGGTACGAATTGATCGAACCCGTCGGCGGCGCCGGCGTGCCATGCACCACCGCCAGATACTGTTTCGTGGTCGTTTCCCAGTGATCCTGCAAGGTCCTTTGGGCGGCCTCGTGCTTGGCGAAGACCAGCAGTCCCGAGGTTTCACGATCCAGGCGATGCACGATGAAAACGCGGTTGCGCGAGCGCAGACAGCCCTTGCGGACATAGTCCGTCAGCAGATAGTAGGCGGTGCGGGTTTCCCCCTGGTCGGTGGCCACGGTCAGCAAGCCGCACGGTTTCTCCACCACGATGATGTCGCGGTCGTCATGCAAAATGCGGATTCCCGCCAACGATCGGCGGCTCTTGGATGAGCGGATGCCGGTCGCCGGCAGCGGCGGCTGGACCGGTTGCGATGCGGTGGATTGGATGATTGGTTTCTGCATAAAACTGTTTTAGATGTTTGGCTGATTACAGGTCCAGCACGCGGCGGACGGCTTCGGCGTCCAGGCCGCGCAGCAGCACACGCTTGTGTCGGCCGGTTGCGCCCTGTGTCAGGACGACATCACGCTTGGGCAGTCCAAAAGTCTCCGCCAGAAAATTTACCAGCGCCTCGTTGGCCTTGCCGTCCACGGGCGGCGCCCGCAGGCGCACACGCAAGGCGTCCTCGCCGTAAAGTCCCGCGAACTCCGAACGCGCCGCGCGCGGCGTGGCCTGCACGCTAAGCGCCACGCCTTCACGGGTTTGGGTGAACCATGCCATGCCGCGATGATGCCATGCCGGGGTGGTAATGACAACCAGACCGCGTCTCAATTTGCCCGCGTGTGACTGTAGTACCATTGGACCTGCGCCGGCGTCGAATCCTCGTCCAGATTCTCGCCCGCGAGGGCGGCCCGCCCGCTTGCAGGCGGCGTCAGTTCCTTGACCTTCCAGCGGTTATCCAGGCGCCCGAGCGTCAGGAACTGCTCGAAGGGCGTGACATCTTCGTCCTGCGAAACAACTTCATCGCCCTTGCGGCGCACGCGCTGGGCATGGGCGCGGACACGCGCCACGAATTCGTCACGCCGGTTGTCGGAATAGTTCCGCACCAGCACCAGTTCCACCTTGCGGACGCACAAGTTGCGGAAAAGGGGGTATCCACTTGACGCAAACGACCACAAGGTGTAGTGTCCGTGGGCATGGACGACCGCATAGGACCCAAGGCCGGAATCGACTATCCGCGCACGTACCAGGAGTTTGTGGAATGGTTTGGGGATGACGCGGC
>CAIYGI010000256.1 GCA_903925685.1 uncultured bacterium | reverse complement strand
TTGTGGGACCGTTTGTTCGCCCCAAAGAATTCACCACGCCGCTTTACTTGTCACGCGTCAAAAAGTGCCATGTCATTTTCCGGGCAGTTCGCAAAAACATGCGTAATTACAGCACGGGATCAGGAAGTGTGAAGTTACGCTTGAGAGTGAGCTTCGCCGGGCATTACGGCCGGAAAAAATCGCCCAATTTGGCTCCGCCTTGCGCCCTCCCGCGCGCCGCGGAGGCGCTCACCGTACGGCGCATTCCGGCCAGTTCACGATCCAGGTTCTCGATGAAGGTCAGGCATGAACTGGTCGCGACGCCGGCCGCTTCCACCGTATCGCGTTCCAGGCGGTCGGAGGTGACCACCAGCACGTCCTGTCCCGTGCCGGACTTGAAAGCGAAACGCTCGATCAACGAATCCGCCGTGAGGTGCGACGGCGAGAAGACCACTTCGACCGGCGCGCCGTCGGAGCGAGGCAGTTTTTGCGGTCCGCTCACGCCGTCGAAGACCACCACGATCCGTTCCGCCAAGGCCCCGGCGCAGCTTTCCAGCTCCCGGACCAGGCAGGCGCGGGCGGTTTCGAAATCATGCCGGGCGGCATGCGCCCAGGCCGTCCGCTGATGGAGCAGATTGTTGCCGTCGATGATCAGAAGGCGCGCCAGCATGTCATAGCTTCTTCACAAAGCGGGCAATGCGGGTCATGGCCTCTTTGATGGCTTTGAGTTCGGTGGCGTAGCAGCAGCGCAGATAGCCCTCGCCGGACGGACCGAAGGCCGTGCCGGGAACGCAGGCCACATTTTCCTCGTCCAGCAGGCGCAGCGCGAATTCCTTCGAAGTCAGGCCGCGGCCGCCGACGTAGGGAAAAAGGTAAAAGGCCCCGTTGGGCAGGTGGCAGGGCAGTCCCATGTCGTTTAACGCCCCGCTCATCAGGTTGCGGCGCTGACGGTAGGACGCGCGCATCTCGTTGGTTTCGCTGTCGCTGCGCAGCGCCTCGATGGCGGCCTTCTGGCTCAGGATTGGCGCGCACATCATGATGTACTGATGGATTTTCATCATGGCTTCGCTCAACTCGGGCGGCGCGCAGGCGTAACCGACGCGAAAGCCGGTCATGGCCCAACCCTTCGAGAAGCCGTGCAGCAGGATCGTGCGTTCCTTCATGCCCGGGAAGGAGGCCAGACTTACCGGGGCGCCTTCGTAGGTGAGCTCCGAATAGACCTCGTCGGTGATGGCCACGAGGTCGTGCTTGCGCACAAACTCGGCGATCGGCTCCAGCTCCGCGCGCGTCATCGTGGCTCCGGTCGGATTGGTCGGGAAGTTCAACAATAAAGCCTTGGTGCGCGGCGTGACTTTCGCCTCCAGCATCTCGCGGGTCAGGCGGAAGTCGTCCTCGCGGCGCGTGGCCACGGCCACCGGAGCGCCGTGGGCCATCATCACCTCGGGGCCATAGGATACGTAGCAGGGCTCGTGATAAAGCAGTTCGTCGCCGGGCTCGATCACGGCGCGCACGGCCAGGTCCAGCGCCTCGCTGACGCCCACCGTCACAAGAATCTCATTTTCGGGATTGTAGGCGACATCGAAACGGCCCTGTATGTAGGCGGCGATCGCGCGGCGCAGCTCGATCAGACCACGGTTGGCCGTGTATGTCGTGGCCCCGTGGGCGAGCGCGAAAGCCGCGCCTTCGCGAATGCGCCAGGGGGTGGCGAAATCGGGTTCGCCAATGCTGAGCGATATCACGTCCTTGCGGGAACTGACGATGTCGAAAAAGTCGCGAATTCCGGAACGCGGGAGACCCCGCAGGTAGGGCGCGACAAAACTACGCGGAGACTTGGATGCGTTCATTATGGCCCTCGGCCTGCATCAGCACGCCGTGTTCCTTGTATGTTTTGAGCATGAAATGGGTCGAGGTGGAAAGCACGCCTTCGATCGTCGCCAGCTTGGCGCTGACGAAGAGGGCCACTTGCTTGAGATCGCGCCCGCTCACCACGGCCAGCAGGTCATAGGCCCCCGACATCAGGTGCAGCGCATCCACCTCGGCAAACTTGCTGATGTGTTCGGCAATGCGGTTGAAGCCGCCGTCCCGCTCCGGCGTGATTTTGATCTCGATCACCGCCTGCACGAGCGGCAGATCCAGGTTGTCGGTGTTGACGATCGCCTGATAGCCGCGGATGATTCCCGCGCGCTCGTATCCGGCGATGCGCGCCTTGACCTCCGCCTCGCTCAGGTTGAGCATGCGGGCCAGGTCGGCGGTCGTCTCCAGGGCATTCCCCTTCAATAATTTCAGCAGTTCGTCCATGACACAGCTCCTTCGCCACGCGTGGCGGTGCGGTAAACCATGTTTTTTACCACCCTCTTTCCCCGAACGCAACATCACGGCTATTGTCGTTCAATACGCGCCGCGGGCGAACAACACCACGCCGATGGTCTGGATCAGGATCTTGAGATCGAGCATCAAACTCTGGTTGCGCAAATAGTAGATGTCCAGCAGGCACATGTTGTGAAAGTTGATCTCGCTGCGGCCCGAGACCTGCCACAGGCAGGTGATGCCCGGCAGGCCGCCATGGCGGGAGTAGTGCCATTTTTCGAAATACTGTTCCAAGTCCCGCCGCGGCAGCGGGCGCGGCCCGACCAGCGTCATGTCGCCCCGCGCGACATTCCAAAGCTGCGGCAGTTCGTCCAGGCTTAACCGGCGCAGCCAGCGGCCGACCGGCGTCACGCGCGGGTCGTTGCGGATCTTGAAGAGGCCGCCCTGGGCTTCGTTCAGTTGCTCGATCTCGGCCTGGCGCTGTTCGGCGTCGGCGTACATCGTACGGAACTTGAACATCCGGAACGGCACGCGGTTGAAACCGATCCGTTCCTGGACGAACAGCACCGGCCCCGGACTGCTCAGGCGCGTCAGAATGGCGATCAGCGCCAGCACCGGAGAGAGCAGGACCAGCAGCAGCAGCGCCAGCAGGACGGATAATCCGCGCTTGGCCACGTAATACAAGCGCCGCTTGCCAACGGGATCGAAATGGACCAGAGGCAGTCCGTGGATCATATCCATGCGCATGCCCGCCTCGTTGATGAGCACGTTCATGCGGTCGGTCAGTACCTTCGTCGCGACGCCCGTATTGTCCGTCAACGCCAGCAACTGCATGATGGCGCCGATCGGCATGCGCCGGTCGGCGGCGATCACCACCCCCGCGTCGTTTCGCCGCACGGCATCCGCGATCGCATCCAGCAAGGCTTTGGATGACTCGGCCGGGTTATAAGGCACGCGCTTCGCCACATGCACGCCGTGGGGATGTTCAGCCTCCAGGCGCGCCGCAATCCATGCGGCCTCCGGCGTGTCGCCCACCAGCACGGCCGGACACGAACGCCAGCCGAAATGGCGCGCAATGCGGCCGCTGCCGGATCGCAACAGCGCGCTCAGCACGACGTTGATCGCCAGCATGCTGACGAACATGCTGCGCGGGTGAAAGGCGTTGCGGGTGATGTAGAAATATATGTAGAAGAGCACTAGCGCCGTGATGTTGGCCAGCACGAGGCCCCTTAGCATCATGGCCCGGCGGATGAAACGATGTCCCGCGTACAGATCGAAGAACGCATACAGAAACAGCAGCGTCGCAAACAGTGTCACCAGCAGGCGCGACGACTGCTCCCAGTAATAGCGTTCCAAAATATCGCCGGGATTCGCGGCGCCGCCCAAGCCGATCGCCGTCCCGAACCAGCCGAAAAACTGCCGTCCCAAATCGCTCTCGAAGCGAAGATAATAAGTTCCATAATAGGCCGCGATCAACGCCAGCGTATCGCAAACGACCAGCGGCAAGGTGCGCTTCATCCATGAGTCATGGACTGACATGGCAACTAATCAGGGTGTCGGGTTTCAGGCGAAACGAGAATTGACGTACCGACGCCTGAAACCCTTGCCTAAGCGAGGTTACCGTCGGAGTTACTTGGCGCCACGCGCGGCCGGCGTCGCGGGTACGGCGGCGGGTACGGCGGCGGGTACGGCGGCGGGTGCCGCGGCGGGTACGGCGGCGGGTGCCGCGGCGGGTACGGCGGCGGGTGCCGCGGCGGGTACGGCGGCGGGTGCCGCGGGCGCGGCCGTTCCTTTGAGCTCCTCGATCTTGGCCTTCAGGAGCGACACTGCTTCACTCAGGGCCAGCTCCTTTTCGTGATTGACGACCTTCAACCCTTTGGAGGCCTTGTTTTCCAGCTCCTGCTTGGCAAAGGCCGTGCGCGCCGCGCGCTCCTCCAACGCCTGAACAGCCTTGTCGGCCTCATCCCTTTTCATGTACGTGCGCGGCATCACGCTCATGACGCGCTCGCGAAGCTGGGAACCCGGGAAAGGCGGCGTCTTTGGCGCATTCTTTTCGTTGGCCTTGCGCTCCGCGGCGATGCGCGCCGCCCAATCCTTGGCGACAAGTTCCTTGGCCTTCTGGAAAAACTTTTCCTCGGCGTCCATCTGTTTCTTGAGATCCCTAAGTTCCGTCGAGCTTACGACCTGGAAGGTCACATCGCGGTTCATATCGGTCAGCTGCACGATACTATAAGACTCCGCCCGTGCCGCGACCGCCATTCCAACCACCATCGCCGCCAGCCAGCATGCTTGTTTCATCGCCGAACCTCCTTGTAACTCGTTGAAAAACTATATTATGAGGATTTTTACGCCTTGGGGCAATAGCTATTCGATGCTATTCGATGTTGATTGAGCAACCTTCAAGCCCGTTCGCCGGGCGGATCATGAATCACCGTGTCCACCCGTCCGCGCCCCTCGTCGGCGGTGGGATAGTCCAGCGTGTAATGCAGCCCGCGGCTCTCGTGGCGCGCCTGGGCGGAGCGCACGATCAGTTCCGCCACCGCCGCCAGATTGCGCAATTCGAGGGTGTCGGGGGTAACCAGGTAATCCAGGTAATAACGCCGGATCTCCGCGCGCAGATTGCGGATGCGGCGCGAGGCGCGTTCCAGCCGCTTGTTCGAGCGCACGATGCCCACGTAGTCCCACATGCAGGTGCGCACTTCCGCCCAATTGTGCGCCACAAAGACCGCCTCGTCGCTCGGCACCGCCGCTCCGCTTTCCCACGGCGGGATCGCGATGCCATGCGCGCCATCCATGGAGCGATCCGTCCCATGCGTTTTGGCCATGGCGTGGGCGCATACCAGGGCCTCGAGCAGCGAATTGCTCGCCAGCCGGTTGGCGCCGTGCAGTCCCGTGCAGGCTGCTTCGCCGACCGCCAGCAGTCCGGGCAGCGCCGTGGCGCCGTCCACCGCCGCCGCCACGCCGCCGCAGAAATAGTGGGCCGCCGGTACGACGGGAATCAGGTTGCGCGCCATGTCGATGCCGAAGGAGAGGCAGGTCGCGTAGATCGTCGGAAAACGCTCTTTCAGGAAAGATTCGGAGTGGCGCCGGATGTCGAGATAAACGCACTGCGCCCCGGTCATCTTCATCTCGCGGTCGATCGCGCGCGCCACGATGTCGCGCGGCGCCAGATCTTTGCGCGTGTCGTAGCGGTCCATGAACGGCTGGCCCTCGGCGTCCACCAACCGCGCGCCTTCGCCGCGCACTGCTTCGCTGATCAGGAACGAACGCGCCTTGGGATGATACAGGATCGTCGGATGGAACTGGATGAACTCCATGTTCGAGATCGGCACCCCGGCGCGCCAGGCCATGGCCACGCCGTCGCCGGTGGCAATGTCGGGATTGCTGGTGTAGAGGTAGACCTTGCCACCGCCGCCGGTCGCCAGCACGGTGTGACTGGCGCGAATCGCAAAGATGCGGCCGGATTGCGCGTCGAGGGCGTAGACGCCGATGCAGCGGTTGGCGCCTGCCAGTCCCAGCCAACCGGTCGTGATCAGGTCGATCACCATGGTGTGCTCGATCAGCTTGATCGAAGGCTCCGCCTGCACGCGCGCCAGCAGCACCTGCTCGACCACCTGCCCGGTAATGTCCCCGGCATGCAGGATGCGCCGCCTGGAATGGCCGCCCTCCTTGCCCAGGTCGTACCCGCCCGCGGCGTCGCCCCGCCCCCCGGCAAAAGAGAGCCCCATCTGCTCCAGATCGGCGATGCGCGCCGGCCCGTCGCTGACGATGCGGCGCACCACGCTCTCGTTGCAGAGGCCCGCGCCGGCCACCAGCGTATCGCTGACATGCGCCTCGAAAGTATCGCCGGAGGTCATCACGCAGGCAATCCCGCCCTGCGCGTAGTTGGTGTTGCTCTCGGCGCGGTCTTTCTTGGTGACCACCAGCACCCGACCGTGCGGGGCCAGGTTGATCGCCGACATCAAACCCGCCACGCCGCTGCCCAGAACGAGATAATCGCAATCAAGGATGTCCATCACGGGCAACCGTAGCGCAACCGCCGCGCCGCTTCAAGCCGGGAACAGGAAGACGGAGTAGTGAACAGTGAACAGTAAACGGTGAACAGTGGCGCGTGTTGCGGATTTGGGAGCATGAACTGGCGCGGAAGAATGCCGTGCACCTGGCGGCCAGGATCAGGCGCCTTGACCGGATGACGATCATGCCGTGATCTGGTCGGGGACAACTATTTCTGTTTCAATCGAAAAAAGTCCCGGTTCGTAGTGGCCGGTACGCTGACGGTGTGCATGCCGTTGCTCAGGACGATGGGGCGTTCAAGCGCTGACCAGGCATTGGTTTGGCCGAGGTCGGCGCTTTCCTCAACCACAAACTCAACCAGGGGCTGCGGCCAGAGCACCGTCACGTTGGCGCCGCGCGCGGCGATATCGAGCGTTGGAGCCAGCGTGATGTTTAGCGCCCTGAACTGGCTGAGTTGCGCCAGAGCAACGATGTCCAGCGCGCTGGGCAGTCCTCGTTCGCCTGGGGCGTAAGACCCGGCCATCAGGATCCTGCCCGCGACGTAGTCGATATGGCTGGTGACGCCATACGAATTGGTCTGCAGGGGAATAGTGGCGCCGGAAAATGGTCGCGGCGCGGCGATGTCGATATCGAAATCGGCGCTTTCCGCGATGAAACTCGTGTTCGCCGTGCTCATGCCCAGGGCGTGCCCGATTTCGTGCAGCGCCGTCGTGAGCAGGTCGAACGAGGCGGGACCGGATTTGAATACGCGCGTCGCGTTGAGCGGTCCGCCCCCCAGATTGACGGTCTCTTCCATGTAGTCCCCGAATTCTTCGTTATCGTAGGGCGTGGGGTCCAGATAGTAGTGGTAGTGGTTTGGGGCATTGTCGTTATTGAACAGAATCGTGCCCTCCGTCTCGCGGTTGGGTGCTCCGCCTTGGGCGTCCAGCGTGTGCTGTCCGCCCCCGACCGGCGCCCAGCCAAAATGCAAAGTGAGGACATGCCGATCCCGAATGGCCAGTTCCCATATGTCGGCCGCGGCGTTGAAAATATCCACCACATTGCCCGAGCCTATGTCGTTGGTGCCGGGGGCGCCGCCAATGAAATCGCGGATGATGGTCAGTGCCGCGCCGCTCTGCACGCTTGTCAATAAAGCCAGCGTGCCGACAAGCACGATCACGGCCGGGCGGCATTGTGAACGGTTCGCAAGGTGTTTCATGAACCCTCGTCCGAACACGTGCCGCCATCCCTCCGCGACCGGCCGCTGTAGAGGCCTTGACATAAAATATCCTTTTGTCAGATCCCGCGGGCGGAACCGAGTGGAATTATACCATATTCCCAGTCCGTGCAAACGCGCCTTTGATCGAAATGGCGGTCCGCGGTCTGTTTTGGGCAGGCACGGTTCCAAATCCGCCATTTCTCTTCCGCGCCGCGTTTTGCTATAAGAACCGCTGTTTTGCCGCGCGATTGCGCGCGGACGGAAAGTGGCATGCCCATGAACGAGAAATATCCGTTTGAAACCATCGAGCCGAAGTGGCAGCGCTATTGGGCCGAGGAGGGCTTGTTCCATGTGGACACCTCCAAGGCCGGCAAAAAATATTACAGCCTGACGATGTTTCCCTATCCGTCGGGCACGATGCATGTCGGCCACGGCCGCAATTACATCATCGGCGACGCCGTCGTGCGCTACAAAACCATGCGCGGCTTCAACGTGCTCGCCCCCATGGGCTGGGATGCCTTCGGCCTGCCGGCGGAAAACGCCGCCAAGGCGCATGGAGTCCACCCCCGCGACTGGACGCTGCAAAATATCGCCCAGATGAAACGCCAGCTCGCCTCCTGGGGCGTGGGCTACGACTGGGATCGCGAAATCGCCACCTGCCACCCGGACTACTACAAATGGACGCAGTGGATATTCCTCAAGTTGCACGAGCGCGGCCTGGCCTACCAAAAACAGGCCCCGGTCAACTGGTGCGAACTCTGCACCACCCTGGCCAACGAGGAGGTGCTCCCCGACGGCACCTGCGAACGCTGCGGCCGGCCGGTCATCAAGAAGGATTTGAAGCAGTGGTTTTTCCGCATCACGGAATACGCCCCGAAATTGCTGGAAGATCTGGCGCTGCTCGACCACTGGCCGGAAAAGGTCCGCAGCATGCAGGCCAACTGGATCGGCCGCTCGGAGGGTGCGCGGGTGGTCTTCACCATCGCCGAAACCGGCGCCCCCTGCCCCATCTTCACCACGCGCCCGGACACGATCTATGGCGTCACCTTCCTGGCGCTGGCCCCGGAACACCCGCTGGTCGCGCAGCTTGTCGCAGGCACGCCGCGCGAAACCGAGGTCATGGATTTCGTGAAACGGCAGCTGATGGTTTCCGCCGCCGAGCGCACCAACGAAAAGACCCGCAAGGAGGGCGTCTTTACCGGCTTCCATGTCCGCAATCCCTATACCGGCGAACTTGCGCCGGTCTGGGTCACGAACTATGTGCTGATGGAATACGGCACCGGCGCCGTGATGGCCGTCCCGGCGCACGATCAGCGCGACTTCGATTTCGCCAGGCAGTACGGCCTCGCGATCAAGGTCGTGATCCAGCCGCCCGGTCGGCCGCTTGACGCCGCCAAACTGACCGAGGCCTTTCTCGATGACGGGGTCATGACCAATTCCGGGCCTTTCGACGGACGGAACAATCGCGAGGCCATGCACGACCTGACCCAGTACGCCAAGGATCGCGATTTCGGCGACTTTACCCGGCACTACCGCATCCGCGACTGGCTGATCAGCCGCCAGCGCTACTGGGGCGCGCCGATTCCGATCATCCACTGCCCCGCCTGCGGCGCCGTTCCCGTGCCGGAACGCGACCTGCCCGTGCGGCTGCCGGAAGATGTGGATTTCCGCGCCGAACGGGGCAATCCGCTGGATAGTTGCGACGCGTTTGTGCATGCCGCCTGCCCGCAATGCGGCCAGCCCGCCCGCCGTGAAACCGATACCCTGGCCCAGTGGCTCTGCTCATGCTGGTACTTTCTGCGCTTCGTCAATCCGCGCATGACCGATAAGGCCTTCGAGCCCAACGACGTGAACCGCTGGCTGCCGGTGGACCAGTACATCGGCGGCATAGAACACGCCGTGCTGCACCTACTTTACTCGCGCTTCATCGTCAAGGTGCTGCACGACGCCGGCTGCGTCGCCTTCCCCGAGCCCTTTCAGGCGCTTTTCACGCAGGGCATGATTTGCAAGCGCAGCGAACAGGACGGTCAGCTCTACAAGATGTCCAAGTCCAAGGGCAACATCGTGAGCCCGGACGAGTTGATCGCCAAATACGGGGCCGACACCGTGCGCGTCTACACCCTCTTCCTCGGTCCGCCTGAAAAGGACGTCGAATGGAACGATCAGGGCATCGAAGGCGCCGCGCGCTTCCTGCGCCGCATCTGGCGTAAAGTCTACGACACCCACGATCTGCTTGTCGCGGCGCGCGGCCTGCCCTGCAAAACGAAGTCCCTGAGCGAAGTCGAAGGGTTGCCGGAGATGGATGCGCCGGCGCGCGATCTTTACCGCACGCTGCACGAAACCATCGCGCAGATCACCCGCGACATGGAAGGCGATTTCCATTTCAACACCGCCGTGGCGCGCATCATGGAACTGCTCAATGCGGTTGAAGCCTTCAAGATAGACGCCCAAAGCAGCGCTTCCACGCGCGCCGTTTACCGGGCGACGATCGAAGCGCTGGTGCTGGTGCTTTCGCCCTTCGCCCCGCACCTCTGCGAGGAACTCTGGCGCGAACTGGGCCACGACGGCAGCATCCTGCGCGCCGCCTGGCCGGCGGTGGACGAGGCCGCGCTCGCCCGCGACACGGTCGAAATCGTCGTGCAGCTCAACGGTAAAGTGCGTTCGCGCATGGTCATGCCGGCCGGACTCGACGCCAAGGCCGCCGAGGCTTATGTTCTGGCGCAGGAGGCCACCCGCACCCTGCTGGCCGGCAAAACCGTCCGCAAAACCATCGTGGTCCCCGGCCGGCTGGTCAACCTCGTGGTGGGTTGAGTGCGCTCCCGCGGGACCGCGAAACAAACTTTGATGTTGCCAACGTTTAGAACGTTGAGTATATTAACGTTCATAACGTTGACCCGTGAAACCGGGTCGTGCGTGGAGGCTGCGTATGAACACGGTCGAGGTCAATCAGCAACTGGCGCAGGGGGATGCGATTAAGCGGGGGGTTCTGCCCAAACTGGATGAACTGGCTGGAGAACCGTTCGTGTTCAAACTGCATTTCGGCCTGGACAAACTGCCGACGGAAGCCGGGGTCATCCTGGTTCGCGGGGCGCGCCAATACGGAAAGAGCACATGGTTGCAGTCGCAAATACGCGAGACGGTTAAAACGTGCGGGCCGGGCTCGGCCTTCTACCTGAACGGCGACGAGGTGCGTGACGGTCAGGCGCTTGCGGAACAGATACGCCATCTCCTGCCGATGTTCTCCGCCAAGGCGCCCGTGCGCCGACTGTTCATCGACGAAATCACGGCGGTGAAAAATTGGACGCATGCTCTCAAAGCGCTGCTGGACTCGGGCGAACTTCGTCAAATCCTGCTGGTCACAACCGGCTCGAAGGCGGCCGATTTGCGCCACGGTACGGAGCGACTTCCCGGGAGGAAGGGAAAACTGGCGCGAACCGCCTACATCTTCACCCCGATGCCATTCGCCGAGTTCAGGCGGGTGTGCGCCGCGGCGCTGCCGGCGGCCAATTTGCTTCCGGCATATCTGATCGCGGGCGGGTCTCCGCCAGCCTGTGCGGCCGTGGCCGGAAGCGGATGCTTGCCGGACTATATCATCGAAATGGTGCGCGACTGGATTTACGGCGAGTTCGCCGCCAGCGGGCGGTCCAGGTCCATGCTGCTGGGAGTGCTGGAATGCCTGTACCGTTTTGCCGGGACGCCGGCCGGGCAATCCAAACTGGCGCGCGAAGCCGGTTTGGCAAACAACACAGTGGCTGCGGGTTATGTCGAAGGATTGTCCGATTTGATGTGTGTGGCGACCGCCTTTGCCTGGGATGCCGCTCGGAAGCGATCCAATCGCCGCCGCCCATGCAAGTTCCATATGACCAACCTGCTGGTCAGTACAGCGTGGCATCCCCGGCACATCCGCACGCCGAACGATTATCTGAACCTTCCGGAAGACGCACAGGGAGCATTGATGGAATGGGCCGTGGCCCAGGAATGCTGGCGTCGCGCCGCTCTCCGAGGCGATGAAATGCCGGAACTCATGCACTACTGGCAGGGCGGAAATCACGAAATCGACTTCGTGCTGGGACCGGCGGAGTTTCTGGAAGTCAAACGCGGCAGGACCGGCCCATTGGACTTTGCCTGGTTCCCCAAGACTTTTCCAGATGGCCGCCTTACCGTGATTGGCGCCAACCGCTTTGAAACAGACCAAGTCGTGGGCGTGACGCTGGAAGATTTTCTACTCGGTGGTGTGCCGCGATGAAAGCGCCCGAGTGGTTGATCGCGCTCGCCGCCTTCACCCCCGCCGAGCGCCGCATGCTGGCCATGCTGCTGGCCCTGGCGCTGCTCGGCCTCGCCACCCTGGCCTGGCATCGCCACCACACGGCGGCGCAGAAACAAGCAGGGCGAACGCAGCTAAATTGCACATCCGATACGTCACCGAAAACCGCGGATTGACGAATCAGGCAATGACACGGTACGACCCACTGACGGAAACGGAACGAAGCGAACGGATGTCGCGTATCCGGAACGCCGACACAAAGCCCGAAATGATCGTTCGTCGCCTTGTTCATGCAATGGGGCGCCGTTATCGCCTCCATGTGCGTGACTTGCCTGGCCATCCTGACCTTGTATTCCGCCCACGGAAGAAGATAATCTTCGTCCACGGGTGCTTTTGGCACCAGCACGGATGCCGTCAGTATCGGCAGCCGCGGACCAAACGCGCTTTCTGGGAAACGAAACTGGCGAAAAACAAGGCGCGTGACGCCGCGGTGCGACGGATGTTGCGTGGACTTGGATGGAACGTTTTGATAATCTGGGAGTGTCAATTGAAACGGCTTCCGCTATTGGTGGAACGAATCAGCCGCTTTCTAGAGACATGAGCCTTTTGCAAAACTCCTAAATTGGCCTGAATTACGAGGTGTGCGGGGTTGACCTTGTCGGACGGGGGGCGGGGTGCCGCTTGATGGGCAGCGGTATTGCGCGTTGGGCGGTCAGCGGTTCAGCGGACTTCAGTCG
>CAIYGI010000255.1 GCA_903925685.1 uncultured bacterium | reverse complement strand
GATCAGCGCACTCCTCGCAGATTTAACCCACGCCGCTTTTTACCACCCTGAAACCGGCGCGCGTTTGATCTACGAACTCGCCTGATAAATACCAGAAAAGTGCCAACTCATTTTCCTCCGAGATCAGGAAGTGTGAACTTGAAGGCCGCAGTCGCTTCGTCATGTTCCACCAACTGATTCAGATTGTAAATGTGGCGGTGGATCGTGGACGCCCGGCAACCCGTCTTTCTACTCAGCACACGAGCCGCCCGCCCCGTGGGCGCCAACAACACAACCTCGCGGTTTTGCGCGGCAAGTTCCTTCGCCAGTTGCCCGATCAGGTAGGTCTTGCCCGTACCGGCGTACCCCTTCAGGATGAAGCACCGTTCCTTGCCTGTAAAGAAGGCACGTAGTTGCGCGGTCAATTCCTGTTGCTGTGGCGTTAGAGGCATGGTCTCTGATCCGTGGCGGAGCGCGTTGGTTTTTGATTCAGAGGGGGAAGGTTATCCGAATTCCATGTCCGGTTCATGTCCTGATAATGTGCGAGAGTATACGAAGGCGAGAACGAACGTGCGCCAAACACGGGGCTCCACCCCTTGAATAGTGGCGCCATGCGCGATTGCGTCTGCCGATAAAACCTCGTGTTCCAGTGGCAGGGTGGGTCTGCCGAGGAGTTTCGCATGTCCGATTCATGTCCGGTTCCGCCCTTTCCAATCGCGTGCTGTTCTCCTGTAGCGGGTCGTTGCGCCTGCTCCCACGCGCTCCAACAGGTTGGCATCCTCCAACTCGGTCAGGTCGCGCCGGGCCTGGCGTTCGGTGACACCCTCCGCGTACTGGCGCTGATAGTCGCCGGGGCGAATCTCCTCCCCGGGCTTGAACTTCGCAAGCAGCACCGCCTGTCGAGAATTCACCGACCCGTTGTTTCCCCTCTGGTTTCCGGCCTGAGCAAACAGCGTCAGTGTGACGCCCGTCGAGTCGTCACGCCATTGCGGTGACCTGAGGCCATGTTCACGGCACAAGTTCGCAATCTTCTGAGTGCCTCTGCCGATCCGGTTCATATAGCTCCGGATATACAGTACATGGACTATGTCGGGGTTCACCGGGATTGAAGGATGGTTTCTTTTCAAATCACCAGGTTTCAATGGTGAGGGAAGGTGTCCTGCATTCCAGATTTCCAACCGGGAGGGAAACAGACGCACGGCGACGCCACCGTGAAAGGAAGCATAGTCACGGTGGGCCAGGGCGTTCACCAGCCCTTCCCGGATGGTCTCTGGTGGATACTCGGCACGGTCATCGGTCTGAAGGCCCTTGCCACGGAATGAAACCGCCGTTCTCATATTGCGAAAGATGAACTTCTCCGTCCGATCAAGCATCTTAACCAACGGCCCCTCGAAAACATTGTCGTCAAGGAACCGGTCCGACTCCTTATCTTCCTCGAAGCAGGTCGCGCGGATGCGGATTTGCGGATGCCGAAAGGCGGGGTTCTTGGCAAAGAGAACGTCGGCGGCCTGTGTAAACTGACCGCCTCGCGTGAGTCCGAGTTGCCGGAGTACATCGAGCCGGTCGTCGGGTTTCTCAAACGCAAAGCGGCCGGCCTTCCCAGCCTCCTTCATCAACCCTTCGAGTTCGCCGGTGTCGAGGTCGTCAAACTCAAGGGCGGTGGAGACGCGCTTCTCCCATAACTCCGTCGCCACGGATGCCGCCTGCAATAGGCGATGGAGTGTTGCGGCATCGGCCGCTCGCGTCTCGCCACCTCGTCGCACGTAGGCCGCGCCTTCGTATACATAAGGCCCCTGCGTCCCGGCCGGTATCTCGATGGTAATAATGTTCCTGCCGTCTTCGTCATCCACGGTCACAGACAAGAGCGGCGCGTGCGGAGTGATTGTTTCCTGCAAGTGCTTCCTCAGCCGGTCGGCTGTCGGCATCGCGTCTGGCAAGCCGAGAATCACGCCGGCATGGGATACTCCGCAGAAAATGTCGCCGCCTTTACCATTGAGAAAGGCGCACACCGCGCGCCCGATGGGCGCGAATTCCTTTGCCCCATCCTGAAACTCGACCGTCGCGGTCTCCCCATCGCAAATCTGGCGTTTGATGGAATCCTGAATCATGCTTGCCCCCTTCCATCCAGTTGATGCTGCACAGCCGAGTGATTCGCAAGGTGCTTCTGTATAAACTCCTCGACTTCCTGGTATCGGTAAAACTGCGCACTGGCGAATAGTTGCGCGTCCTGCGGGGTGACGAACTTCTGGACCCAGTTCCCCTGGCGATCCTGCACTTGAATGTCGTGCCGGATGGCCGCCTCGTACATATCAATCACGCGCAAGTCGTCAATGACGGGGCTCTTTTTGAACGCTATGGATTCGCGCTTGGCTGCCGTATCGTGGCCCATGTTCCGCAGCAGGGAGCGTGCGAAAACGACCTGATCATGCGCCAGAATCCAGCGCGGTTTATCCAGTTCGATAGCCTTGAGCATCTCCTCGTGTGTAATCGAACGTTGTCCTTTGTGCGGCATGCCCGTTCCGTACTGCGGCGTGATGATGCCAAGAAACAGATCGCAATCTTTGACAGCCGAAATGCAGTTTTCGAAGTTCGATCGGTCGGGCAAGACCGGCATCGTCCCCTTGTGTGACATCCACACATCATAGCCGTATTGGATCAGCACCACATACACGCGGTCCAACAACTCCTCGATGCCGTACACAGTCGAGGACACCAGAATCGTTAGCCTATCCGAGTCCTTTTTCATGAGCCCATCCTACAGCAATTGCTGCTGCCACACACGCTTGTCCGCCACCGCCGCCTTACCTATCATGACGGCGTTCCAGTCTTTTCCCTCATAGTTCTTCTGCTGCCTGTTTTCAATACCGGCCGTAACGCTGGATGGTGGACATGATCAGGCGCAGGCTGGTGAGGCGCGAGCCGTTGTTGACGCTGCCAGCGGTTGCGAGGATCAATCCGCGTTTTTCCTCGGCCATCTCAATATCCCGCAGACATTCGGCCACGATCCGCACTCGATCGTTGCGGCTGAAGGTGAAGGGCGCCATTTGTCCGTGAATCAGCGCCCGCGGCAGTTGGTCGCGAATCTCCGTCACGGTCAGGCGCGGTCCAAAGTTGCAGCCGGTTAGCCCCAGTTTTCCCAGCAGCGGCAGCAGGTGGCCCATGTCCGAGTCGGAATGCTGGTAACGAATGTCGCCAGGACCCGGCGCGTAGATGTCGAAGACGCCCTTGAGAATGGGATATGCGAAGGTTTCATACATTTCCGCATTCAACATCGCGCAGTTGTCATCCGCCCACCACCAGCCTTTTGGCGCCTGCGCCGGCGTGTCGCCGGCCTCTTCGTCCAACACCCGCGCAATGGTTAGAATCGCCCGCAAAATTGCGCCCCGCAGGCGCACCGCCAGATCCGGTTGATCCATCAGCAGGAAGATCAGGTTTTCGACGCCGTAGACCGACATGGCGAAGGTTACCGGACCGCGCTGCCCGCGGTAGCGCGGGGGCGGGACGCCCAGCGCGCGCAGGCGTACCTTTTCCTCGTCCCAATTCGGCGGCAGCAGAAACTCGCGCGGCCGTTCGAGGCGCCGGTCCACCCGGTCCAGCAGGGCCTTCAATTCATCTGGCGTCGAAGCCGCGGCCTGCAGCCAGTAGCTCCAGTCCTGCCAGATGTTCCTGGCCTCAAAAAGATCGGCCAGCCCCTTGGTGGAGGGCCAGACGCGCTGCGGGTCCGGACGCGTTTCGCCGAGCAGGCGCCGGCCTACGATTTTTTGCGCCAGATCGTTGTATCGACGCTCCAGACCGACGCGGAAATCGTCGTCATGCAGCAGACGGAACCACTCCTCCGGGGCGTTCAATTCGGCCCAGACGCATTCGTTGGACATGCGGATGCCCAACGGCGTTTGCGGGCAATCCGCCGCCCAGGGATCGCGCTGGGCGCGCTCGTCGTCCGCCCAGAACCGTTCGACATCCAAAGGCGCCAGGCCATCGGCCGCGCTGACTTCCGCCACAAAACGCTCCGCCTGCGCCAGCTGTTCCGCTTTTGGTTGAACGTCCATAACCGAGCAAATACCAGAATTCGCATGACACCGCAACTTCCCCTGTGATAAACATCGTCAGATGATTTCACCTCCACATGGGGTTCGCCCGATTTCGCTGGCCGTCGCCGTTCTGGGACTTGCGCTGACGGTCTTCACGCCCGCCGCCGGCGCCGTATCCGTGGACAGGCTGCGCGCGTCCGTGGTCAAGATTTACGTGACCGTCCAGCGCTACGATTACAGCCAGCCCTGGCAGGCCACGCCGCTTGGTTCCGGCAACGGCTCGGGATTTTTGATCGGCAAGCGGCGCATCCTGACCAACGCCCATGTGGTGTCGGACACCGCCTTCATCGAGGTTCAACGCGACGGCGATCCGCGCCGCTTCCCCGCCCACGTGGCCTTCATTGGGCACGACTGCGACCTGGCGATCGTCGTCGCCGACGATCCGGCCTTTTATGAAGGCACGCGGGAAATCGTCTTCAACGACAAACTGCCGCGCCTGAATGACGAGTTGATGTGCCTCGGCTTCCCGATGGGCGGCGTCCGGCTTTCCCTGACCCGCGGCGTGGTATCGCGCATCGACAACGGTTCTTACGTCCATTCCGGCGTGGACTCCCATCTCGTCGTACAGACCGACGCCGCGATCAATCCCGGCAACAGCGGCGGTCCGGTGCTGCTGGACGGGCGCGTGGTTGGCGTGGCCTTTCAGGGTTTGTCGAGTTCCCAAAACATCGGCTACATCATTCCGCTGCCGGTGATCGACCACTTTCTGCGCGATGTCGAAAACGACGGGCTTTACAACGGTTATCCGGAACTCGGCGTGGTGAGCCTGGACACCCGCAATCCCGCTCTGCGACGCCTGCTGGGCCTGCCCGCCGCCAGCGGCGGCGCGGTGGTCACCTGGCTGGATCCCTTTGGCGCCGCCCACGGCCTGCTGCAGCGCGGCGATGTCCTGCTGCGCGTCAACGGCCGCGAAATCGCCCGCGACAGTTCGATCGTCATGGACGGCAACACCGTCGAATACACGGAGCAGATCGAGCGCGGACAATGGGGCGACCAGGTGGTCTTCGACCTTTCGCGCAGCGGCGGCGTCCAGCGCATCGCGGTGCCGCTGCGCAATCCCAAGGATCCTTTCTCGCTGCGCATGCGCTACGACGAGGCGCCCGAGTACGTCATCGCCGGCGGACTGGTCTTCACGCCGCTGACCCGCAACCTGCTGGCCACGATGGGCGGCGACATCTCGAAACGCGCCGTGCATAATCTCTTCTATGTCTCGCAATTCGCCAAACTGGACGGCATGTACGAAGGCCGCTCGCAGTTCGTCGTACTGGCCAATCGCCTGCCGCATCCCGTCAACACCTATGACGAGTCATTCCGGTACGGCCTGGTCGATACGGTCAACGGCCGCCGCCTTGGCGCGCTGCGCGACCTGCCCGAAGCCCTGGCTCATCCCACCAACGGGTTTCATGTAATCACCTTTGACGGCATGGAGAATCCCCTGGTGCTCGACGCCGGACTGATCGGGGATGCCGACGCGCAAATCAAGCGCCGTTACGAAATCCCCGCCCTGACCCGCCTTCGCAAGGCCGACACCGAGTAGACGATGGAGATATTTGTGAACAGTTGCAGTCATTCTCATGCAGGTTGTCTTGTCCCCCTGGCGGCGCTCGCGCTTCTTCTGTTGAACACGGCGCCGGTCCGGGCCGCGAATGGCGGCGCGCGAAATGCCGTGCTCGATGTGCTGGTAACGTATCAAACCTGCGACGAGCGTTTGCCCTGGCGTCTTAATCCGCCGCAGAACCGCGCCGGTTACGGATTGGTTGTCGGACCAGGCCGCATCTTGACGACCGAGGATCTGGTGCGCCAGGCGACGCTGGTAGAAGTGCGCCGTCCCGGCCGCGCCTCGAAATTCACCGCTCTGGTGGCCAACGCCGACCCGCAGCTCAACGCCGCGCTGCTCGCGGTGCGGGATCCGGCGCTGCTGCCCCATCTGGAGTCCGTCGAACTCGCCACCAACCTGGACCGCGGCGCGGTGACGCGCATCGTCCAATACGAGGATTCCGGCGCGCCACAGGAAGGCGCGGGCCGGATCGTGGAACTTTCGGTCGAGGCGCTTCCATCCGCTCCCTCCGCCGTGCTCACCTTTCGGGTGCTATCCGACCTGCGCGTGCTGAACACCGGGGCGCCCATCTTTATCGGTTCGCGCCTGGCGGGCTTGATGATGCGTTACGACGCCCAGCGCCAGTCTGGTTTCGTTCTGCCGGCCCCGGTCCTGGCGCGCTTTTTGCAGGCCGCCGCCGCGCCCGTCTATCGCGCGCCCCCCTATGCCGGGTTCAGCTGGATCGCGCTGGTTGACCCCGTGCTTCGCCGCTACCTGGGTGTGCCGGAAACCGGCGACGGCATTCAGATCGTGCAGACCGTGCCAACCTCCAGCGCCGCCGGGGTGCTGCTGCCCAACGACGTTGTAACGCGTTGGGACGGTTTCGCCGTGGACAACCAGGGGTTCTATCTGGACCCGGACTACGGACGCCTGCGTCTGAATCATGCCATCAGCGGGCGCCGCCATGCCGGCGATAGCGTCGCCGTGGAACTCGTGCGCGGCGGCCAGCCGCGCACGGTTTCGATCACGCTCAAGCCGTACAACGAGGCCGATGCGCTGACCCCGGAAAACACCGCCGGCGCCCCCCCGGATTATCTGGTTGAAGGCGGCTTCGTGCTGCGCGAACTGACCGGCAGTTACCTGCGCAGCGGCGAACACGGATTGGCCAATGCCAACCCGCGACTGGCGCATATCTATCTGACGCGCGCCACGCAACCCGAACATCCCGGCGACCGCGTCGTGATCCTCTCGAGCGTGCTGCCCGACCCGATCAATATCGGCTACCAGGAATTTCGCGACGATGTGGTCACCGCCGTCAATGGCGAGCCCGTGAGAAACCTGCGGGATGTCGTGCGCTGCGTGGATCGCGACGGCGGCATCACGCGGCTGACTTTGTACAGCGTGGGCGTAGATCTGGCGCTCGACCCGGCCCTGCGCGCCGCCGCCAATGCCCGTATCGCCAGCACCTACCGCATCCCCGAATTGCGCCGCATCTCCGCCCCTTGAAGAACCGGGCGCGGATCTATGCGGAAGTCGATGCGCCGCCCGATCCGCGCTCCAATTGCCTGGTCAGTGTGGTGAGAAATGCGCGGTTGTCGGCGCTCAGGTAGCGCAACGTGCCGCCCATGCGGTTGAAGGTTTTGCAGAAGCGCAGGTAATAGGCCGGATCGGTCTGCGGCGGCTCGCCGCGCGCCCAGTCCCAATTCCCTTGCGCCAGATCCACCACGGCGATGAAGTGTCCGCCGAGCGGCGCACCCTGCTGCAGGTGCAGATTCTGCGCCATGGACATGGCCTTCTCGAAAATCATCGGCGACATGACGGCCGAGCCGACAGACAGATATACGCCGTCATCGAGCTGGTTGATGCTGTGCGCAAAGCTCAAAAAATCCCGCAGGGCCGCCCGCCCCAGCGCCCCGCCATGATTCATGGGATGAGTGTAAATGATGTCGTGCCCGATCATGGGATGGCCGGTGAAAGGCACATGCAGCCGGTAGGCCGCGGCTTGGGCGCTATAGCGCCGGAAGGGATGCGGCACGCGCCGTTCGCCGGGCGCCAACCGGAAGCGCCGCACAATGCCAAGCAAATCCGCCGCCGCCGCCGCGCGCTCGGGATCATCCGCCAACGCCGCCGCCGCTTCGGACGCCAGCGCCCCGGCCGCCGGGATCTCCAGCCGTTCCGTCTCGATCAACTGCCCGATCGATTCGCCGTAACCCAGACCGCGATAGGCCCCGATGGCCAGCGCCAGGTTGATGGTGAAACCGGTATCCTCCCAGATTCCGAACTCGCCGCGCGCGACGTTGCCGCGCACATCTTCGCTGCTGGCCCCCTGGTAGGCAAACTCCCAGTCGTGAATGATGCCCGCCCCGTTGGTTGCCAGATGCGTGACCCAGCCGCGCTCGATCAGCCGGATCAACACCGGCGCGAGGCCATTCTTGATAGTGTGCGCGCCGAAGGCCAGCACGACCGGCCGCCCGGCGCGACGCGCGCACAGGATGCGTCCGGCCACTTCCACGGTGCTCTCGGCGGCGGCTGGCGCGAGCGGCATCGGCTCCGCATCGGGGTCCACTGCGTCGCGTTCGATCTTCAACTTGTTGGCGCGATCGCCCAACGGACGAATGCGCAGCTTCTGCCGATCCAACATGGGAAAAGACATGCCCCTACATTAACATGATTGAGCGGCGCTAGCCTACCGGAGTTTGACACCCGCCCCGGTTTTATTTGACTTCCGCGGGACTGAAGGGGTATGTTTTATTGCATGTGTGACAAAACTGGACCCGCGCGGCAGGTTGTGATCGGCGGAATATGCCTTTGGCTGTTCGCCGCCGCCGGATTCAGCGCCGACACCTCCACGGTCGCCGCCGCCAACAACGCTTTCACGGAGTACAAATTAAAATACGATGCCAGCCGCGCCGCCATCCAGCGTTGTTACGAGACGGACATATCGCAAGTGCCGACAAACTACTTGAAAGGGCTGGACGCGCTGGAGTTGGATCTGCAGAAAAAAGGCGATCTGATGGGCGTGATCGATGTGCGCAAGGAAAAAGGCAAATTCGCCGCCTACCCGTCCGTGCCTGGAGTGGATGAACCCGACCTGCCCGCGATAACCGCCGGCCTGCGCCAGAAACTCCGGCAGCAGGTTTGGCAGTTCGGCGTGAAACGCGACAAGGCCACCATCGACCTGATGCAGATATACATCAAGTATCTGGGTTCTTTGGCGAAACAGCGCACGCAGGAAAACAGAATCGAGGAAGCGCTGGAAATTCATGCCGAAATTGAGCGGGTCAAGGACATCGAGGCTGCCCTGGCAACGGCGATCAATCGCGCGAACGAACCAGCCGTCCCGGATAAAAGCGCGCCACAACCTGAGGGCGAAAGCGTCGCCGCGCCCGTCTCAACCGCTGGCGACAGCAACACTGTCAACCCCCTGCTGGACAAGACCATAATCCCCATCTTCAGTTTTGAGGCGTCCGAATCCAACAACCAGCAGGTTGAGACCATTAACAAGTTCATTGACGCCGTTTTCAGCAAGGGAATTAAACTGCGCATCGCCGCCGGCAAGCTGGATATCGAATCCATCGCCTCCGAGCACGGCGTCCCCCAATACAGGGTGCGCTACCGGCCATCCTCCAGAGATGATTCGAAACGCATGCGTAATTACACGCTGACCGATTCGCCGGCGCGGTGCGTGCTCCAGGCAATATGCGCCGGCTTTGGTCTTGGTTACAAGATCGATGCAGCCAACGGGGAAGTCGTGCTGCTCGACAACACCGCCGCCGACGTCGAGTGGGCGGTGTGCAATGCCCCACCCGAACAATTGCTGCGGGAGTTGCAATCCATCGAGAACAAAAAGAAGCTGGCGGGAAAACCGGTAATGGTCACGGGCGAGGTAACGGGAACCATGCAGGGCATGGCCGATGCGACCATCAATCTCAACAACAAAGTGCGCCTGTTGTTCCCAAAAAGCAGCACCAATTCGACTCAAACGGCCGATATTCAGGCCAAATATTCGGACGCAAACAGGGCGAATCGCGATAATTCCTACGAAAACCATTTTGTGGAAATCACCGCCATCGGCGAAATCAACAGATATGCCGGCTCATCCTTACTCATCCTGGATAAATGCAGGATCATCGAATGCTACACCGGCATGCGTAATCTTCCGCGCGACGCGCCGCGGGAACGTAAAATCATCCGTATTGGCGAATAGCGATAATACCTTCGCCGTGCGTCATTTGAGCCAGTCGCGAATCGGTCGATCTTCAATAAACAGGTTCTCGATGACGGCGCGACCGCCGCGGACACGTACGGTGACGTGGCAACTCCGGTTCGTAATGCGATTGTGTTCGCGATAGGCCTCTTCGGCGGCTGGCGCCTTTTTCTCTGTCATGTAAAAACGGTCCAGGCCGGTCCAGTCGATGTGAACCTGGCCGTTTTTTTCCTCAGTCCAATTCACATGAATCGGCAAAGCGGTCTTGCCGGCGGGCGCATCGCGTTCGAGACTTTCCACAATGGCGAAGCCGTTGCTGTCGACACCGAGCACGGCGAAGGCTTTCTGGTTGTAGTGCCATTGGCGGGCATTTGTAACCTTGACCACCCCCGGCTCCAGTCTCAGCAAGACATAACGACCGCGGAAGGCGTCGGCGGGATCCACCGGCTGCGTCCTGAACTTGAAGACCTTGCCCTCGCGCAGTGTCGATTCATGCCTGATAATCATCCACGCGGGCACGGCAAGTTGCGCGGCAATGACAACGCCCAAGCCCAGCAGTATCGAATTACGCTTGTTCATGGCTCGCTCCTTTCCGACGCAGCATGACGATATTCGCGACCAGGAACGCGATGCCCAGCGCGATGAAAATCAGGCCGCGCAACAGAAAATCCAGGTCGCTATCGAAGAAACGCGCGACGATCAGCGCGGTGATGGCCAGCAGGCCCGCGTTCATCTGGCCCTGTTTGCCGATACGGATGCCGGTGACAAGCAACCAGATGCCTATAACTAGCAAGTAGAGGTCGAAAATCCCCGCGGCGGGCGCATAAGTTTCGGTCAGGCTGACGAGGGCATAACTGACAACGGCCAGTATTGGCGCAAGGCCGAAGAGTAGACCAAGCGGGGTCTTGCGACGCACGGACATGACGAGCAGCACGGTGGCTGAGATCGGAATCAGGCTGCCGAGGACGGCGTCGGGAATGGCGCGCCACGAAACGTCATGGATGCGTTCCCAATACCAGTAGTGCCAGCCAATCTCCCTCCACGGCCATTCGAAGGTAAGCATGAACGCGAGCACCATTACCCCGGCGGCGCCGAAGTGGCGCAGGGGGCGGTTCCAGAAGCCCTCGGCGTCCGCGAACCAGAATTCGCCGGCCAGAAACATCAGCGCGAAGAGTCCCGCGTAGAGCATGATCCACAGTCCCGGCAGCACGCGTTCGATGGTCACGCCTGCGGCGACCGTGACGCTGACGCAGAGCGCCCAGAGCAGCAGCGTCGGGCGCACCTGATAGCGGCCTGAGCGCAGCCAGATCGCGATCAGCGGCAGCAGCAGCGCGGCCAGCGGCCAGTAGCCGGCAGCGAAACCATCCTCGAAGCGCAAATGGCAGGACCATTCGGTGATGCCCCAGATATAGAGCAGCGCGGGCACGACGGCGTTGAGTAGATAGACGACCGGCAGGCCGAGCAGCGACCAGGTCAACAGGAATCCCGGCAGATCGCCGGAGATGTTATAGGTTTGCGCAATCAGCGAGATGCTCGATCCGATCATCAGGAAGAGCAGCGTGCCCGAGCCCTCGCGCCAGGCCAGGCTTTGCGGACGTTTCAAAATGGTCCACACCGCGAGGCCCTGCGCCGCCGCAAGCGGCAGGATGGACAACACTGCGCGCACCGGACGCGACAGATCTTCCCAGTTATGTGCCAGCACCAAAATGATGCCCGCGCCGATCAGCAACGCACCCAGTACGCCAAAAATGATCACCGCCAACCGCGCAGGCCGCGCCGGTTCGACCGGCCCATAGTGCGTCCGCAGCCGCGCTTCGGCATCGGGCGTCAGTATCCCCTGCGCCACCAACCGCGGCAGTTCGCCGTAAAGCCACTGAATCGCTTTTTTGTTCATTCTTGCCTCCGTTTAACAACTCCTCAGGCGCCCGGGTGGTACTAGCGGTACATGACTACGTGCGGAGGTCACCGGATTCCGAACCCGCAGCGGGTGAGGAATACGGTGAACCTCGTTGGCCTCATTGTCCAAAACCCCATTTGCTCAATTTGTCCGCATTTGGCTGCATGTCTTTGGCTCTGTCCAGTACAATGAATTCGTTCTTGATGCCATCGCTGATTTTGTCGGTTCCAAGCACAATGTGCATCTGGCATTCGGTCGACACGGCGAACTCCGACATCGGGTTCGACGAGGCATCGGCGCGCATAATCCACATCCACACTATCCCAACCGCAATGGCTCGGCATACCGGCCATTGGTCTGTGCCTATAGAAACCGGACAGGTGATGCCACCTGTCAGAGTAGGAGAAATGTCCTTCGGGTGCATCAGGATACAGGGGAAGTAGTTCGCAGTGCCGGCGTCGCCGGTTAGCAACATGTTGCGGATTGTCTCAGAGTGTGTTCCTAAGTCAACAGACCGGAAACCATGTCCTTTGGCGATGTGGAAGCGCCACAGAAGAGACAACTGAAAGAGCCGCATCAGCGCGTAGTTCACGCCTTTAAACATCAAGGAGTACCTGTAACGGTCTGGGAGCGTTACCGGTTCCTCGTAGAGCCATCTCGCAATGTAATCGTCGTACTTGCCGATGACCTTTCCGTCGCACTGTCCGCACAAGAGATGCTCGCGGATACCCAGTTGTTCAAGTCCAATCGGTTGTGTTGGGTTCGTGGACAGCGTGACGAACTTGTGCGTTTCCTCGGAGTAGACGTTCTTGTAGAAGGACTCCGGGAAGATATGCGATTGGATCAAACGACATCTCTGGTGGCAGAGAGCGCAAGTCCCCATTACCGTCTTCATTTTTGTTCCTTGGCCAACGTGCGGCATCTCGCGATCTGGTTCGTGACTTCGCGAGCGAACCAGAATCGTGAGCAGGCCGTTGTTGGCCGAGTTGTTCCTTTGGATGTCGAACAGTTCAAGCGTTCCGAGTAATACAGCCGCAAATTAACCGCTTATACCAGCATCTCGACCCTTCAGTGAGATCGCATTCTTCAGGATCTTTGAGGCATCATGGATGTGATTCTCGATGAACGCGCAAAGCAGTATGTCATCGCGAAGCAATAGTAGCGACTCATCAATAGGACGCAGAAACCACGCAGCGTCATTGGGGTTGTAGCAATACTCAGAAGGTCTGGCGAATGCCTCATCATATGCCTGAAGTAGGTTAGCAACATAGTCCCCAGCCCTCCCACCCATGTCTTCAGTGTATGCGTCAACAACAGTCTGTCTGAACTCTTTTGCCATCGCGCGCCCCGCTGCATCGTGCTTGTTCGCAAGAATGCGCGTGATGACAACGACCTTCAGACACGCTACCGCAAGTTTGAATACGCCTTTGCCCTCTGGCGGCAGATCGGCGTAGAACCGAAGATGTTGAAGACCAGCCGGCTCTGGTTCCTCCTTTGACAGATTGAAGCAGTAAACCTGCAGCAGTCCGATGAAGATGGTGACTCCGTTCTCATCGGTCCGCTGCCTTCGGAACCATTCAAACATAGTAAACGTCCTTTCTTTCCCACAGTCAACGTCGAAGGTCACCGGATTCCGAACCCGCCGCGGGTGAGGAATACGTGAACCTCATTGTTGGCGACTCAATTCCTTTTTGAGAAAGAGCCAGAACACTTCAGCAGCGCGTGCCTTCTGGTCGTCAAAGGGTATCTCCTCCGTGTATTCACCCGCGAATATCCGCCTCTGTTGATTCCTGTCGGCGGGAACAGGGTCTGAACCTGCTTCCGCTTACGGGAATTTGCGTCACAATTTTGCAAACTTCTTATAATGCGCATTCCACCAGTCGATCCATTGATTATGTAGCAAAGTTCCTTTCAGGGACGCTTCTGGGTCGGAATCCCTCCAGCCGTGTAGTTTGTTTTCTAAACTCGCGATGAATATTGATCGGTATGCCTTGGGGAGTTCTGGGTGGATCTTGGCAAGCACTGCATCGCTTACGGAGTTTGCTTGATTAAGGGTATCCGCCAGCATTTTTATGTAGGTGTTGCTTTCTTTTTTGCTTACAGACCCGAGTTCAACACCACTCGCTGAAGTTTCTGCGGGCTGGCTAGTAATCTTCTTCAAATACCGATTTGCTTCAAGAAAGCCATGATATGCTTGTCGAAAGGTCTTTACTTCCTTTTGTTCTTGGGATTCAACAAAACCGGCATAGACGTTACACGTTATGAGGCAGGTCATGCAGAAGGTAATAATGGAAGGTGTCATTTTCAGCCTTGTATTGAACTTAGGATTTCCTGGAGTCGATGCGGGGCATACTTCGCACCTTCAATCCAATATTGAATGTTGTCGCCACCCTCCTTCATCATTTCCATTCCCGAATGGGTTGCAGACTGACGCCTGACCGCATTCAGAACTAATTTTGCATTGCTTGATGATAGGTCGAACAAGCCACTCTGTAAGAGATTGTCGTACAATTCTAGGGTTTCATCTTTTGTGAGTTTAAAGGATTGAGCCACCATATCGGTTGCGCCGAACATATATAAATAGTAAGCGCTTAAACGTTTGGCTCCGTTGAGCAGTTTCGGGTCTAGCAGCATATCAATAGACACATCATGAAAGCTTTGCATGACCTGTCGAGCTTTTTGAAAATTTGGATTGTAGGTATTCTTATCGAATATTCTTCCAATAATGCCCATGGTTCTACCCCTTCAGTTCAGCAAGGAACGTTTGTTGGACTAAGCCGGTCCAGGGCCGGCTTAGTCCAACCTCTGAGTTGAATTCATCTGAATAGAGAAACGACCAGAAATCCATCTAGCAACCAGAGAATCACAACGAGAACAACAAGTTGCCGATATTTGAACTTCAGAATCTTGGGGTCTTGCCCGTGGAAGTTTCCATCCCTCATATTGCGAGAAGTTATAGTGCATGCTTGCTGAAGTCCTATGACCGCATAGGTAACGATTATGATGCCGATTATTTTGACGATCGTCATTCAATCTCCTTTTGTGCCAACATCATATTGATCGTCACGCATATTTTTGGAGTGGTACCCGGCGACCCATGATATGCGTCAACAAAATCATCGTAAATGGCTTGCCCTTAACAAAAGCGAGGTCAATTCTTGACGCATATGAGTGGTTCGTTATGAATGTGTAATATGCGTCAAGCGCGATAGGCAGTCGTTCCATTCTAACTGGTTCCTCGTGTTTCATCCTCAACCCACCGTTCGACCAGTCGTTTTCCGGCTTTTTAAGTCCATTCCTGCGCCTTAAAATCCTTCATGATGTCGCAATAGATGGATGATGTTCCGCTGGCGGGGTGGTGTCAAGCGCTCGGTTGGCCATTCATTCTCGCAGTCGAGACCGAATCCGCCTTAAATCACGCCGACAGTCCAGAACGGCCCGTACTCGAATCTGATCCGCCACAATTTCGTAGTAAACTGCGTATGGAAATCACGATTCTCACTTTGTTCTCTCCCGAAGAGTTTTTTTTGCGTCCTCCCATGGCACGAACTCATCCGCGCCGGAATTGAGAGCCACCTCCCGTTCTCGCAACACCTTTCCGTGCCACTCTGGCGACTGGTATTCGTCATCAGCCTTGTTGATATCCTGCCAGAGTTCCTCCATCGCCCGGAGCTTCTCGGTTCGCGTTAGTCTGCCCATGTCCAATATCGTATTCATGCCGCTACCATGCTCCACAGAGTTGATATTTTCAAGTCAATTTCCATCGGTAAATGCCTGGTAAAATGCCTCGCATGCTTCGAGAAATCGTTTCCGATGTCGCCATAGATGGATGGTGCGCCGTGGGTGCGGTCAGTGTCAAATCGAGACTCACTAGAGAAATATTCGGGAGGGCGAGCGTCCTCGCGAGCCGCGTGGGCAGCGGGGACGGCAGCGGTGGCAGGTGGGAGCTGAACAGTAAACTGCAACCGATTGGCGGTTCTGGATTCAAAAATACTTTCTCCTGGTTTCTTTTTTTGCATTTTCCGCCTTGTTGGTCGTGCTTCAGGGTTTGAATATCCTCGTGTTCAGTTCCCGAATGGGGTTGAAGTGCTTCGCGTTACCAGTGCAGAGAATCAGGCCATGTTCTGTAGCCGTAGCGGCGATGATCGCGTCTCCGGCTCTCAGTCCATGCGTCAGGCCATACTCCTCAATGTAGACCGCTGCCCGATGGCCGATGTTTTCGCTAAGGGGTAGCGTGGAGAATCCAAAGTCCTTAAGGAATGATTTCGTCTGTTCGTGTTGCTTCCTGTTCTCCGCTCCCTGAAGCAGTTCCATGTAGGACTGCACCGACAGGAATCGCTCCTCTTCACCTTCAATTAGGTGCGCGGCAGCAGTGTTCCCCCGCTGAACCCAGATGAAGATATCCGTGTCAAAGATCACGATAGCGACCTCCGCGAAGTTTCTCCATGGTCTTTTCGACGCATTCCGAGGATGACCGAGAACCGAAAAACGCGTGTGCGCGTACCTTTGGGGTTGAGACTCTTGCCGCAGGACGAAGGACACCCTTCAGTTTGCCCCGGTACAATACACTGACGCTCTCGTTTCGCTCCAGCGCCTTCAACACGTCATTCATGTGGTATCGCAAATCAACAACCGTCGCTTCCATACGCCCTCCTTGCCGTACTGCATAGAGGCACTATACAGCAACAGCGCAGCGACCGTCAATGTCTATTCGGAAAGCGGGGAACCATGGTTATTCCCGCCGGATTACGACGCCGGTTTAACGTGACCGAGGGCAGCTTTATCATGGCCGAGGAGCGGCCTGAAGGCATTCTTCTGCGTCCCGCAGCCGTTCTACCGATGGAGTCCTATAGTCCGGAACGCAAGGCGGAGTTTCTACTGTCGAATGCCATCAACGCTGCCGACTATGCTGACGCGATCAAGGCAGTCAGGGCCATGGGCGTTGATCCAGCCACGATCAAACACCGCAAGCCTGCCGGAGTTTGACGCATGCGACGCGTGTTCCTGGACGCGAACATTTTGTTCTCGGCCGCCTACCGTGAGAAAGCGGGGCTGCTGCGTCTATGGCGATTACCTGGCGTGGACGTAACAGTTTAGCCCTTTTTTCAGAGGTTTAAGATGAGTCGGCGTAGAGGGCGGCTTGGGCGGTGGCGATATCGGCAGTGAAGAGGGCGAAGAGGAAAGGGATGATGGGTTGGCTTTGGCGGCGAGCGGTGCCGAGGATG
>CAIYGI010000254.1 GCA_903925685.1 uncultured bacterium | reverse complement strand
CATCCCGCCGTCCGAGTCCAGCAAAAAATAATTTTATTTTTAGCCTTGCAGCCCTCGCGGGAAGGGCGTAAACCATCCGTCATGCAGGCGGCATTGAGTGATGCCTACCTGAGCAGTTACGAAGTATTTACGAAAGCGGGTTGCCTCTACCGGTGGCAGGACGATGTCCTCCTGATAGTGATCTTCGTGACGCTGACAGCGCTTGAGATGCCGGCCGCCGCATTCGGGACATTGATTGGCCGCAACCAATTTCAATTGTCGAAAGTCGAGACTCCGACCTGCTACTCCGATTTTAATCGGCGCTTTCGGTTTGACATGCCATTATCAATCTCGTTTGTAATGTTCTATTTCGCGGGTTGACCTCCACTGTCCGATCTCATTTGGCAGGCTCTGATACTGAAGACTACATTAGACACAAGTACTTCTTCCCATCCAAGTGACTTCTCCTGTTTATCCCTTGAACCATCTTCTTTTGCACGAACAGCGAACAACACCTGTCTATGGGGACTATTTGAATTCGCCCTTTTGGTGCGCTCGACACGTACAAGATAACAGGGCGCCAGACTAACCCGCCAAGGATTGGGCATTGCATCAAAACTCACGTCGACACATTGTACAACTCCAGAACTTCAGATCACAACTTCGCCGCCACGGCTTCGATGGGCGCCCAGCCGGTCTCGACAAATTGCGCCAAGGTCCGCTGGACAACGCCGTACCCGATGAACTCCTCGGGCTGCATGCCATCCGGTTCATAGGCCCGCACAAACTCCCGGATGGTACTCAGCCGCTGGATCGCCCCGGCCTCCACCGGCACATGGCTGCGCGGCTCGAACGGGCCATTGAGCCTGGCGATCATCGCCTGGATCTTGGGGTGAATCGAGAGCGTCATGTTGGCGCCGGCCAGTTCGGTGGCGTGGTAGGCGCCCCGCATGCCGGCGGGCAGCAACACAGCCTCGTACCGTTTCTCCCGGAAGATCGCAGCGGCCCGCTTCATGATCGCCGTACCGCACTGGATGAGGTCCGCTTCCGAAACCGCCGCCCGGTTATCCTCGGCGACATCGCGAAGGTAATCGTCAATCCGGCCGACCATGACCACGGCAAAGCACTGGCCGGGTTTGATGCCGGCCTTTCCGGCCCGCGCGAGTCCCTTCCGATGACGCTCGGCAATCGCCAGAACCTGGGGCAGGGTAAAACTTACGGTGGCCGTCACGGTGATCCCCAGCGCGGAGCATTCCTCAAGCACGTTCAGCCCGGCCGCGGTGACGGGCAGTTTGACGGCGATGTTGGGCGCCCAGGCATGCAAACGTTTGGCCATGGCGAACATGCTGTCGACGTCGCCCGGCCGGCGCGGATTCACCTGGGCACAGGCATAGCCCTGCGCGCCCGCGGTGGCATGGAAGATCGGTTCCACGAGTTGTGCGGCTATCCGGGTGATCCGTTCCAGAACGGATTCCACCTTGGCAGCGTGATCCAGGGTCTTGGGGATGTCCCGCAGGATGGGCTGCCAGTGATCGGGAATGGCCGCCAGGGACGCGGCCACCAGTGGCGGATTGGTGGTCACGCCGGTCGCGCCGTTGCCCAGACTCGCCTGGATTTCATCGGGAATAGCCGAATCGTGCCACCACCGGGTGGGGGTTTGGGCCGTCATCCATTTCAAGAACTTGATCTCGGTCATGCTGCTCTCGCTTTAGACTGTTTTACTAGGTCCACCTCGATGACGCCTGATCGCTCCCATACACCTCGAGTGGTGCCCAGCCGGTTTCGACAAACTGCGAGAGCGTCTTCTGCGCCACGCCAAATGTAAAGAACTCTTGCGGCGTCAGACCGTCCGGCTCGTAGGCGCGCGCGAATTCCGGCAGTTTCATCAGGCGGGCAAGCGTCCGCTTCGCGATCGGCTTGTCGATGCGGATTTCACGCGGCGGGTCGGCGTCGAGAATCATCTTCTGGACGCGCGGATGCAGGGAGAAGGTCATGTTCGCCCCAGCCAGTTCGGCCAGGTGGTGGACGCCGCGCAGGCCGGCCGGCATGATGGTGGTTTCGTAGCCTTCCCGCACGGCGATTTCATATGAGCGTTTGGCCACCGCCAGTCCGGCCTGGGTAATTTCCGCTTCGGTCAGGTTCAACTTCGCATCCTTGGCGGCATCCCGCAGGTAGTCGTCCAGCCGGCCGATCTGCTGGACCGCGAAACAGGGGCGCACCGCCATGCCGTTTTTGCGCGCGCGTTTCAATCCGCGCCGATAACTCTGCGAGACGGCGACAGCCTGGGCCACCGAAAAGTTGATCGTGGCGCAGAGGGCGATTCCCTGGGCGGCCAGTTCCTCCAGCACCTCCAATCCAGCCCGGGTGGCGGGCAGCTTTACGGCCATGTTGGGCGCCCAGCCGGCCACCCGGCGCGCCATGTCTAGCATGGCGGGAGCGTCGGTGGCCTTGGTGGGATTCAACTGGCCGAACGCGTAACCGTGTTGACCGTTGGTTCTACGGAAGATGGGTTCGACCGCCCTGGCGGCGTGGGTGGCCACCAGTTTCAGCAGCGCCTCGGCCCGGGCTTCGAGATTCAGGGATTGTGACAGCCTCTCGACGCCGGCCCGCCAGAAAGCCGGACGCGCTTGCAGGGTCTTGTAGGTGAGGACCGGGTTGGTGGTGACACCCAACGCACCGTTGGCCAGGCCGGCCTCGATTTCCTCTGGAATGGCGGAATCGTGCCACCATTGGGTGGGGGTTTCCGCCGCAAGCCATTGAAGGTAGTTATGTTGTTCCATTCTCACTGCCCTAAAGACCTTCTGCATTCGGAGTACCTTGCTGGTTCAATTATCGAGTGTCGGAATGAACATGCCCTTGATACCTTTCTCGTTCTGGATGTCATGAAAGACCTGCTCCCAATGGTCGATCGTCGTCCGGTGGGTGATGACTTTTGACAGGTCGTACGGCGTGGATGCCATCAGCCGCAGAGCCTTTTCCCAGGAGGAATAACTGGAACTGAAGTTAAAGTGCAGGTCCAGCGCCTTGAACATGGCGGAGTTCCATTTCAGGCTTGCGAGATCCTTGGCGCCCAGCCCGATGGCGCAGATCCGGCCGCAGGTTTTCGCCATCTCCACCGTTTGCAGGATCGCCGCTCCCGCGCCGCTGGTCTCGATCACCAGGTCAGCCCCCTTGCCGTTGGTCAGTTCCATCACACGCCGCACCGGATCTTCCTTTTCGACGTTGACCACGACATCGACCCCCATGCCCTTGGCCACCGGAAAACGGATGGCCTCCGATCTGCCTATGCCGGTCATCAGCACCTTGTGGGCGCCGCAGGATTTGGCCACGAAGGCCGCCAGGATGCCGATCGGCCCGGCGCCGGTGATGGCGACGATGTCCGAGCATTCGACCCGGGCCCGTTCGGTCACCTCATGCACGGCCACGGCGAGCGGCTCGCAGAGCGCCGCGATATCGTAGGGAACACCGTCCGGGATCTTGTGCAGCAGATGTTCCGGCATGGCAATGTAGTCGGTCATGGCGCCGTGGACACCCCAGCCGGGTGCACGGCGGTGGATACAGAGCTGGGTTTTGCCCTCGCGGCAGACGTCACACACGCCACAAGCCTGGTTTTTCGGCTCGGCCACGACGCGGTCGCCGACGCGGAACCGTTTTACGCCGGCGCCGACCTGCTCGATCTCGCCTGAAAACTCATGGCCCAGCACCACCGGCGGCCAGTAGCGCGGAAATTCGTCGTGCAGAATGTGGATGTCGGTGGCGCAGATGCCGGCCGCCTTGATCTTGATCAACACCCAGTCGTTGCCCGGCAGGCCGGGTTTATCCAAGTCTCGTACTTCGACATGCCCCGGTCCCTTGGCCGTCTTCATCAAACCCTTCATGCTGGTCTGTCTCCTTTTTGATGGCCCGCGCGCAACCGGCTAATGCAACACCTGACGCAAAAAAAGGTCACACGGTAAGTTAGTGCCTTCGTGAACCACCACGAGGAGACGCCATGGCTTGCAAGCGCGTGACTGAGAAAGAGCGTACGTTCATCTACCGTTGGCGTCAAGAAGGCGAAAGTCTGAGTGAGACAAACAACTTTCAGTTTGTGAGTTTTGCCAAGCTTGCTTGGCGTACCGGAGACGCCGAGAAGATTAACTACGAAAGGCGCTAATGACGCGAAAGGGGAAGATGCACCAGGAAGCGGGAGAAGAGCACGAAGGGACGGCGGGAGCGAAGGAATTTCGGACAGGATGAACAGGATTTACGTGGATGGGAAGAGATGGAAGGTGAAAGTAGAATGGTGCGCGGCGGGCGCGGGTGGGATCGGCCGGCCGCATGCCCGCGCACCCTTTGAATGGGATATGGAAGGGACAGTCGTTAAGTCAGGCAGTGTGATGAAGTTCTTTTTCTCAACATTTCTTGTGCTGATAACACCTCGATGGGAATTCCCACTAAGCAGATCCCGACGACAATGACTTTCGGCACGCCAAAGTAAAAAGTGAAATAGGCAAGAGGCAGAAGCACAATACCCATCATGGTGATGTGGCTGGTCTTTTCTTGCGCCTTGAACGTGCGCACGGCAATCATGCAAGTGCTGAGGAATGTACCGCCCAGAAACGCGAGGAACATAAATTTGTTTTTTAGTATGGCATTACAAACTTCATTGAAGTAACCCCATCCTACGGCAGTGACCGCTATGATCACAAAAGCCAGCGACCCTGAATATGCCGCAAGGTACATGGGCGGTTTTTCGAGCGAAGTCTGGGTTTTCGTTTGCATCTTCAAAAACGCAAACCGTCGGAGGATGGCGGCGAGTTTGCGAGCGAAATCTGCGTTGCCTTGTTGGACGACCTCAGTATTTGTTTATGCGTCTGACGTCTGTCTACCTTCGCGCTTGGTGTTTCACAAATAGTAAGGAGAGGTTACGCCTGCGGGTGGCGAGCGTCAAGGTGATGGGCGGGGCCATGATCCGCGCGTAGAGAGAGGGCAGGGAGTGCGCAGGTGTAAATTTCCTAGATGAATCTGAAAAAAGATGCAATTTGGTCTTGACAGGCGATATATTGGTGGTATATCACTATAT
>CAIYGI010000253.1 GCA_903925685.1 uncultured bacterium | reverse complement strand
TCGTTCTGAACCATGAGACCGGTGGGTGGCTTCGGCGCCGACGTGCCTGATGTTCGGCGCGCCTTAACACCCTCGCGGAAACAAGTTGCCTGCCCGGCAACCACGCACCGCTCCCGATCAAGGCAGATGAAATGGCCCTGCGGCATTCACCCCATGGGTGAAGATGGTTGTTGACGGCGGTGGGGGCAAAGGCGTACATTATTCGCGGCATGCATCCCAAGGATGAAGGCCGCGGGGGAGAGAATGGAGCGATCGTTTGGAAATCGTGTTTAGAACCAACAAACTGGAGAAGTGCTACCGTGTGAATGCGCGAGCGTTGCGGGCGTGGGGCGCCGACGTCGGGCGGCGATACATCCAGCGCATCAATATCATCAAGTGGGCGCGGGGCATGGACGATCTGTACAAGATGCCGGAATTGAAATGCCATCCGTTGAAGGGCGATCGGAAAGGGCAGTACGCGGTTTCCTTGACGGGGTTCCAGCGCCTGATCTTCACGCTGCAAGGCGAACGCTTGGAAGTGGCGATGGTGGAGGAAGTGAGCAAACACTATGACGACTGACAAAGCGCTTCATTCGGATCTGGCGATTCCTCCCGGCGAGTTCTTGGCGGAGATTCTGGAAAGCCGGCAGATCAGCCAGGCGGAACTCGGGCGTCGGATGGGTCGGCCGGTGCAGGCGATCAACGAGATCGTCAAAGGCGAGAAGTCGGTCACGCCCGAAACGGCGATTCAGTTGGAGCAGGTGCTCGGGGTGCCTGCGCATATCTGGACCGGGATGGAGTCCGAGTGCCAACTTGTGCGGGCGCGAGCCCAAGAGGCGCAACAGGTGAAACAAGAAACGAACCTGTTGGATGAAATCTCGTATCCGCATCTTGTCAAATTGGGCGTGGTGCAGGCTGTGCGCGGCGGGGTGGATCGAGTCGGCCAGTTAAAAAATTTCTTTGGAGTAGCCTCTCTGGAGAACTTGGCGCAGGTCAGAACCTACAGTCCGGCTTTTCGTGTCTCGCGGAAGAAGGAAGCATCACCCTATGCCTTGGCCGCATGGCTCCGTTGCGGAGAAATTCGGGCAAGCGCCATTGAAACGAAACCCTTTTCCCGCGATGGGTTGAAGGCTGGATTGGCCGAAATCCGCCGGCTGACAAACGATCCGCCGGCAAGGTTTGCGTCCGCTCTGAAAAACGCGCTGGCCGATTACGGCGTAGCCCTGGTTATCTTGCCCCACCTGCCCAGGACTTACGCACATGGAGCGACCTTCTGGCTATCGCCTGGAAAGGCGGTTGTGATGATGAGCATCAGAGGCAGTTGGGCGGACATCTTCTGGTTCAGTCTGTTTCACGAACTGGGACACGTCCTACTTCACGGCAACCGAATGACTTTCATTGAAGACGGGGATTCGGACCCGGAGGTGGTGAAGCAGGAGGAGGCGGCAGATCGGTTTGCCGCCAATGTCTTGATCCCGCCCGAAAAGCATGCGCAACTCACGTCCCTGCCTCTTGCCACTGCCGAGAGAATGGTGGCTTGTGCCCGAACCATGGGCATTCATCCCGGCATTGTGGTTGGCCGACTTCAGCATGATGGTCTGGTTTCCCAGATGACGCCACTCAATCGTTTGCGGACCCGCCTGAAATGGTCGGCGCGAACAGGAAAAAGCTGAGGCCGCCCCTTGCGGGACGGCCTCGTTACTCCTTCAACACATGGTTGATGAGTTGCAAATGATGTAGGACACCAGGGGGATGCTGTAAACGTTCATTTTCGTGGCGAGCAATACTATGACCTTCAAATTCACAGAATCCGTGGTCGAGGAGGCGTGCCTCCAGTATTTCGGGCAACTGGGCTACGCCTACCTGCCCGCCCCCGAGATCGCCTATGACGGGTTATTCGCCGAACGGGCGGATTACAGCGAGACGATTTTGAAGCAAAGGCTCCGCACAGCCCTCGTCAGGATCAACCCGTTGATCCCAGCCGTTGCCATCGAGGAAGCCGTCCGCAAAGTCAACCGCACCGACTCGCCCACGCTGATCGTCAATAACAGGGCGTTCCACAAAATGCTGACCGACGGTGTGGATGTTCAGTACCGCAATGCCAAGGGACGGGATGTGACGGACAAGGTTTGGCTGCTGGACTTCGCCGATTCCAAAAATAACGACTGGCTGGTGGTCAATCAGTACACCGTTATTGAAAACCACGTCAACCGCCGCCCCGACTTGGTGATCTTCGTCAACGGCTTGCCGCTGGCGGTCATCGAACTGAAGAACCCAGCCGATGAACAGGCAACCGTCCGCAGTGCCTACAACCAGTTCCAGACCTACAAGGCACAGGCGCCGAGCCTCTTCACCTATAACGAGATGCTGGTGATCTCGGATGGGCACGAAGCGAGGATCGGCAGTCTGACGGCGGACTGGGAGCGGTTCTCGCCGTGGCGGACGGTTGACGGCAAGGATGTGGCGCCGATCTCTGTTCCGCAACTGGAAACACTGGTCAAGGGCGTGTTCGAGAAGCGGCGGTTTCTTGACCTCGTCTTAAGTTGCGTCGTGTTTGAGGAGGATGCGGGCGTCATCGTCAAGAAACTGGCAGGCTATCACCAATTCCATGTCGTCAAAATCGCCGTGGAGGAGACCTTGCGGGCGTGCTCACCCAATGGCGACAAGCGGATCGGCGTGGTCTGGCATACCCAAGGAAGCGGCAAGAGCCTTTCGATGCTTTTCTTTGCAGGCAGGATCATTGCCCACCCCAAGATGGAAAACCCGACCATCGTCGTTCTGACCGACCGCAACGATCTGGACGACCAGTTGTTTCGCACATTCTCGCTTGGCAAGGACATCCTGCGGCAGACGCCCCAGCAGGCGGAGAGCAGGGATAACCTGAAGGAACTGCTCAAGGTCGCCAGCGGCGGGGTCATTTTCACCACCGCCCAGAAGTTCGCCCCCGAGAAGGGCGAAAAGCAATACCCGCTTCTGTCCGATCGCCGCAACATCGTTGTGATCGCCGACGAAGCCCACCGCTCCCAGTACGACTTTATAGACGGGTTTGCAAGGCACATACGAGACGCTCTGCCGAAGGCGTCGTTCATCGGATTTACAGGCACGCCCATCGAACTCCACGATCGCAACACGAAGGCGGTTTTCGGCGATTACATTGACATCTACGACATCCAGCGGTCGGTCGAGGACAAGACCACCGTTAAGATTTATTACGAAGGACGGCTGGCGAAACTGGAACTCGCCGAGTCTGAACGACCGAAGATCGACCCCGCCTTCGAGGACATCACCGAAACCGAGGAAGCCACCGAAAAGAGCGAGTTAAAGCGTCGCTGGTCTCGACTGGAGGCGATGGTCGGCACGGAAAAACGGCTGGAACTCATAGCCAAGGACATCGTTCAGCACTTCGAGAAGCGGCAGGAGGCGATTGACGGCAAGGCGATGATCGTCTGTATGAGCCGCCGCATCTGCGTAGACCTGTATGACCAGATCGTGAAGTTGCGTCCCAAGTGGGATAGCCCAGACTTTGGCAAAGGTGCCATCAAAGTTGTGATGACGGGGGCGGCGTCCGATCCAGAGCGGTACAGCCATCACCTGATGACTTCCAAGGTTCGCAAGGACATCGAGAATCGCTTCAAGAAACCCGAAGACCCGCTGAAAATCGTGATCGTTCGTGATATGTGGCTGACGGGTTTCGATGTTCCCTGCCTGCACACGATGTACTTGGACAAGCCGATGCAGGGGCACGGGCTGATGCAGACCATTGCCCGTGTAAATCGGGTCTTCAAAGACAAACCTGGCGGCTTGATCGTGGACTATCTGGGCATTGCCGAGGAATTGAAGGAGGCGGTTGCCCAGTACACCACCAGCGGCGGCAAGGGCAGTCCCGCCTATGACCAGCAGGTCGCCGTTGCTCTGATGCTGGAGAAGTACGAGATTGTGAAGGGCATCTTCCACGGCTTCAACTGGAAGCCATTCTTGACGGGATCGGCGACGATACGGCTGGCGTGCCTGTCGGCGGCGGTTGAGTTCGTGCTCGGGCTGACTGACGGTAAAGAGCGTGTTCTCGCCAATGTCAGAATGTTGACCGAAGCGTTCGCCCTCTCCGTTCCAGATAAGCAAGCCCTGAATATACGAGACGATGTGGCGTTCTTCCAGGCGATACGGTCGGCATTGGTAAAACTTGGCGGAGGCGGTGGTGGTAGTGATGATGACGGCGAAAAGGATGTTGATCGTGCGGTGAAGCAGTTGGTCGCCCGCTCGGTCTCGTCCAGCGAGGTCATAGACATTTTCAAGGCGGTTGGTCTGGACAAGCCCGACATCTCGATCCTGTCCGACGAGTTCCTGCAAGAAGTCCAGAAGATGCCGCAGAAGAACCTCGCCGTTGAGGTGTTCAAGAAATTGATGAAGGATGCCATCCTGCGGCAGACTCGCACCAATCTCGTGCAGTCTCGCAACTTTTCCGAGATGCTGGAAGAGACCATCCGCAAGTACCAGAACCGCACCATCGAAGTCGCCCAGGTAATTTCCGAACTGGTGAAGATCGCCAAGCAGTTCAAGCAGGCGATGGGGCGTGGCGAGCAACTGGGGTTGAACGACGCCGAACTCGCCTTTTACGACGCCCTTGAGACCAACGATTCGGCGGTGATGGAACTCGGCGATGTGACTTTGAAGGCGATCGCCCGAGATTTGGTCAAGGCGGTTCGCAACAGTGTCACAATTGACTGGACGATGAAAGACTCGGTGCGGGCGAAGATCAGAACGCTGGTCAAGCGTATCCTGCGAAAGCACGACTACCCGCCAGACAAACAGGAAAAGGCGACCCGGACGGTGCTGGAGCAGGCCGAACTGCTCTGCGGCGATTGGGCTGAAAATGATGCGGTGTAAGGGCAACGACAACTACCTTCAGACGATCGCTGGTGTTTTCTTGTAAATTGGATGACGGCGATCATGTGGGGAGATGACGATGGCGGAGTTCTCCGAAAGAATGCAACTGCGATTCAGACAGTGGGGAGGAGGCTGAGTAGGAGGCCGTAGGAGCGGCATTTCAGGGGCGGCATGGATGTTCCCGTGACTATTTGTGTAATAGTTTAGCCCCTTGAAGAAAAGGAGAGGCAAACGGGCGGCAAAACGGGGGAAATATCGAGCGACGGGAGCGCTCGATTTTTTTGTTGCAATTGCACCTAAGCATGATATAGTGCTTAGGTATGAATGAACGAAGCGATTACGAATGGTTGCTGCGCGAGCGCCGCCGGTTGCTGGGGCAGTTGGCCGCCTGG
>CAIYGI010000252.1 GCA_903925685.1 uncultured bacterium | reverse complement strand
TTGTGCTGCCAACTTAATTACAGGCGTATTTTCGCGGTAAATTGGGTAACACGTTTTGGTTGATTGAGACGGTAATCAGGCCCTGGCAGCGGAGCCAGGTTTCCGCGGCGAGCCGCCAAGCGGCGGCGACGCTGCGGTGATTGCACGTCTCGAGTTGATTGATCCTGTCGATTGCGTGGATGCGTATCCACTCAAAAACGGCCAGCCGTTCACGTTTGCTGCGCCGAGCGTGAGGCTGGTGATGGTAAGCCTCGCAGGCAGTATGCCCGTGGAGGCTGCGGCGCGGCCGACAGTTGAGCGCATGCTGCACGGCCAACAAGTAAGGCGCGACGGCGTTCGGCTGCCACAGCGCGGGCTGCACGAGGCATTCACCAAGGGCGGCCTTCATTTCGCGGATGCCTTTTTCAATGGCACCGTTGTAGCGCGGGTAATGCGCCGGACTGTTCAGCGGGATCACGCCAAAGTCAGCGAGCACCGCATTGACCGCGGCGTGATTGAGCGGACTGCCGTTGTCGCGTTTCAGGAACAAGGGCGCCCCGTGGCGACGGAACAACTTCGACAGATGCGCCGCCACCGCGGGGCCCTTGGATTCCAGTGCCGCGAGCGGCGCAAACCGATACCGTGAGCACAGGTCCTGCACGGCATGCACGTAGAGCTTGCGGCCGCGGCGATCTCTTCCTCGTTCCGTCGCGTCCAACGCCCACGCCACATTCGGCGCGTGCCAGGTGACGCGTTTGCAGACCTGCCGCCGCCCGAGGTTCTGCCGGCCACGCTCCGCCGCAACCAATCGCGCCAGTTCGCGCCGCGAGATCGCACCGCGATGCTCGGCCTGTAACGCCGTCGTCCCATGCGTGCGTTTCCGGCCGTGGCGCAACTGCGCGATCTGCGCCTGCACCTCGGCCAGCGGCAAGGGCCCGCGTTTCTTCGGACCCGGCAAGGCGAGCGCGGGCGCACCCGCGCTCGCTCGCTGCCGCCAACGCAGCAGTCGCCGATAACTCAGCTTCAGCGCCGCGCTGGCGGCCCGGGCGCTGACGCCCGTGCCATTTTGCAGTTCCTGGATCATGCGGAGGACTTCGGGGATCGTCTGCGCTTTTTTTTAGCGCCCGCTCCCTCCATCGCCCGCAGGACGGCACGGATCTCCGCCGTCTGCTCCGCGACTTTCAGCTTCGCTTCGAGTTCCGCCACTTTCGCCGTCAGGGTCATTTCCACCGGCGACACTTTCACCGCTGGCCGCCCCGGGGCTTGATCTTCCAACTGCCGCAGCATCGCCCCGAGCCCCCGTTCCTCCCACTCGTAGTAGGTTTTCCGGGAGACCCCGAGCACTGCCGCCGCCTCTGTCACCGTCATCGCTCCGGCGCGCACTTTCAGGATCACCTCCGCGCGCGCCCGCGCTGCCTGTTTGGTCTGCATGACTCACGGATTCGAGCCGCTCGGGACCGGGGGCGCAACCTCCTGCAACTGCTCCAGTCGCGCCGTCAGTTTCTCCCGGCCCGCGAGCAATTGCCGTTTCTGCAAGAGCGCCCGCAATCGCGGCGACAGCGCCGCCCCGTCGGCCAGGTTCGTCCGGCTCTCCAGCGCCTGCAGCATCCCCTCCATCCCCCGTTCCTGCCACTGCTGCAACGTCACGTAGTTGATGCCCATCGTGCGCATCACCTCCGCCGGTTTCACCCGCTCGGTCCAGATTGCCAGGACCGCCTGCGCTTTCTCCGCCGCTGTGGGCGCGGCCACGTTCGTGGGCCGCACCCGTTTCACTTTCGGTTTTTCCACCGTCGTTTCCTTTTTCGAGGTCATAGCTCATCTCCTGTTCATTCACACTGAGTTTTAGTTTTCCTTTCTCCGCCCGCAGGACGACCGACTGACCGTCCATCCGGCCCACCAGATAAAACGGCGCCTTCGGTTGCCCGCGCAGCGCCAGCTCCAGCAGGTTCTCCTGGATCCCGTGCTGGATCGTTTTCTTGATCTCCGAGTGGATCTCAAAATACCGATCCGCGGGACACAGGCCACCGATCCCCTGATGCGGCCGCCGATGGTTGTAGTATTTGACCCACAGACGCAGGCGCTCCCGCGCCGACTCGAACGAGTCAAACTGCGCGCGGACCAAAAACTCCTGCCACATCGTCGCCCAGAACCGCTCCACTTTGCCGAGCGTCATCGGATGCTGCGGTCGCGACACCAGATGCGCGACCCGGTCTTTGGTGAGTTCCACCGCGAAGCGGCTTTTCCCTCGCCAGTTCGTATATTGCCGCCCCCGGTCGGTCAGCATTTCCTTCGGCGGGTGGTATTCACCGACGGCCACCCGGTAGGTTTCGATCACCGCCTCCGCCGTCGGGCTGCGATACAGGTCGAACCCCACGATGTAGCGCGAGTAGTCGTCCATGAACGCCACGATGTAGGCGTATTTGCCGCCTAGTCGGAACGTGAACAGATCGCTCTGCCACATCTGATTCGGCGTCGCCCGCTCGAAGAAGCGCGGCCGCGTCAGGTTGCGCCGCGCTTTCGCCGCCGGGTCCATCA
>CAIYGI010000251.1 GCA_903925685.1 uncultured bacterium | reverse complement strand
TGGTGGACAACCTGACCGGCCTGATGTGGGCGCGCAACGCGAACCTGCCGGGCGGCACGCAATCCTGGACTCAGGCCGTGGCCTTTTGCAAGACCCTGAATTATGGCGGACATACCGACTGGCGCCTGCCGAACCTGATGGAATTTTACAGTCTGATGAACACCACGTATTACTGGCCCCTGCTCTCAAACACGGAAGGCACTGCCAAGTGGAAGGAAGGGGATCCGTTCACAAACGTCAAGGGAAACAACTACTGGATCAGCACGACTACGGTCGGCGAGCCCGCCGGCGCCTGGCTCGTCGAGATTTACATCACCGGCAAGATAAGCCAGCAGGACGAGACAACGGGCGCAGGCCTTGTCTGGCCGGTCAGGGAAGGGAAATGAAATGGTAGTCAGGAGTCAGAATTCAGGAGTCAGGAGTCAGAATGAAAGACTCAGCTAAGACATTCGAGGATTCTGAATTCTGACTCCTGAATTCTGAATACAGGAGGAGTTACATAAAATGAACAAGTCCATGATGGTTGTAGGTATTGTTTTGTCGTGCTGCGCCCTGGTGCGGGCCGATTATCTTTCCGACCGCAAGGCGGCCCTGGATCTGGCCAATGGCGGAACGAACGAAGCGGCGTTGACCTTGTTCCTCAAGATGGCGGACGGCCCGTATACCGATTTCCAGAAGTCGGATGCCCTGGGACAGGCGGCAATGCTTGCAGGGAAACTGAAACGGAATGACCAGGCCATGGAGCTGGCCAAGCGGATCCCCCTGGCGCCGGCATCCAAGACCATGCAGATGCAGCTCATGGACCGCGCGCGCAACTGGAAGGGCATCGTTGACGCATTCAAGGACGAACCGATCGATTCGTGGCCCGAGAACGTTGTGGGCGACGCCTTTTTTCTGCGGGGGGTAGCATATATTCGAACCGGAAACGGCAAAGGCGCCGAAGCGGATCTGACAAAAACGATAGAGTACAAGCCCAACGCCTATGCCATGTCCATGCTGGGCTACACGTATGCTTCTATGCTCAAGGACGATGGGCGGGCATTGGAAACCTATCGCCGGAGCTATAAGAGCGCAGCTCACTGGGGTACGGACGCGGTCTGGGCGGCACTTCAGCTTTTGGTGCGTCAGAACAAGTTCGACGAGGCGCTGGCGGAATTGAATGCGATTGATGCGGACAAAGACGCGCTTAAAGAAGGGAATTCGCATTGGCGGCGGGGGTTTATATTGTCCAGCCAAGGTTACGTCCTGGCGAAGCAGGGCAAGAAAGCCGAGGCCATCGCCAAATATCGGGAAGCCGCGCAAGTGGAGGGCTTGGCGCCCGCGCAGAAAGCCGAGTACGAGAAGTCCATCAAGGCGCTTGAGACTGAAACCGCGACAAAGTAAAGGATCGGTGGACGTAACTGCTCAGTAGTCAGGAGTCAGAATTCAGAATCCAGAATGAATCAGAAGAGGCCCATCTGACAACGCAAAAAATTCAGTCCAAGTTCCGCGTTTACTGCCTGTCTTCCTGGCATTCATATTCTGAATTCTGACTCCTGAATTCTGACTCCTGATGAATAGTGGACAACAAGGAGAATCACGATGCAACCTATAATAAAGTGTTTGTGCGGCGTATTATTGTCGGTCTGCGCGCTATCCGGGCGCGTGGTCGGCGGCCCCTGCCTGGTCAAGGACCGGCTGCCCTGCGCCGACATTGTGATCTCCGCCCAGCCCACGCGCGCGGTCAAGCTGGCCGCCGTGGAATTGCAAACCTACATTGTAAAGATCAGCGGCGCCAAATTGCCGATCGCGACCGCGCCCGGGACAAACGTCAGCGCGCATATCTATGTGGGCAAAAGCGAGTACACCGACAAGCTCAAGATCTCCGACGAAGGGCTCAACAGCGGCGCGTTCCGGATGGTGTCGGGCAATCCGCCAGGGGCTGACAGCAAAGCTGGCTGGCTGGTCTTGCTGGGACATGACAAGGACTTCACGTGGCCCCAATATGCTCCCCGAGATTCCAAAGACACCCAGCGTGCTCTCAAGGAATGGGACGCACGCACCGGTGAGCATTGGACGAATCCGAATCTCCTGGCGGATAGTATGTGGCGCTACAGTCCGGCCATCGATCTGTATGAGTTTGACAAGCGTGGGACGTTGAATGCCGTGTACGAGTTTCTGCGCGGCCTGGGCGTGCGCTGGTACATGCCCGGCGACCTGGGCGAAATCGTTCCCTCGCTGAAAACGATCGCGCTGACCCCGGTGGACAAGACCGTCAAGCCTGATTTCCCGTACCGGAACCTTGGCGACTATGCGCCCGCTTTCAGATACAGCGGCAACCGGGATGGAATGCTGTATAAGCTGCGCTGCGGCTTTGATGCCACCCTGGGTATTCCCGGGCCGCATGGACTGTGCAATGTGTATAAACGGGAAGAGTTCAAGAAGGAGCATCCGGAGTTTAGCCTCTGTTTTTCTTCCCAGGAGTTTGTCGATTGCACGGTGAAATACGCGCGCACGGTGTTCGATATTTATCCCGACATGAAGTATCTCTCCCTCTGGCCGGACGACGGGTATTGGCTCGGCGGTGTGTGCAAGTGCGACCGGTGCCAAGGCCAAGTCACGCGGGGCCGGGACAAGTCGGGCACATGCTCGGATTATATCTGGGGTTTTATCGAGCGCGTGGCCCGGGAGGTGTACAAGACGCATCCGGACCGGAAGGTGATCTGCGGCGCGTATAGCTGTTATACGCTGCCGCCGGAAAAGATCGCCAAGTTCAGCCCCAATGTGATGGTGGCGATCAAAGACGAACGGTGGTCGTTTAACGATCCTGAAGCGCGCGCCAAGGCAATCGAGATCCGCAAGGGGTGGCTGGACAAGGTGGCGCCGGGGAATCTCCAAATCTATCAGCATTACCTAGAGAGCGGTTCGCATATGCCGGCTTATTTCCCACACGCAATTGCCGAGGATCTGCGTTCGTTGAAGGGACTTTCGCAGGGCGAGTTCATCGAACTGACCTTTGGTGGGACCGATGGTGGTAGTATGGGCAATATGCACGCCCCAGGTTTCAACCATCTGGACGTGTACGTGACGTCGCGCTATTACTGGGACGCTGACCAGGACATCGAGGCGTTGCTGAACGAGTATTATGCGAAGTTCTACGGCCCGGCGGCGCAGGAGATGCAGGCCTTCATCGAGTATTCCGAGGCAAACTGGCGGTTTATGGGGACGAAAGTGGAACCTATCGACAAGGCGCTCGAACTGCTGGACAAGGCGCGGCAGAAGGTGTCATCCGACTCGGTCTACGGCCGGCGCATCCAACTCGTCGTCGAATATCTGGCGCCGCTCAAAGGTCTGCGCGCCCGGCTGGCCATGGGGCGGGCGAAGGATCTCCCCAAATGCGGGACTTCCGGCAGCTTGAAAGAATTGGAAACGGGCGTGGCGCCGGCCATGGGGACGACATTTACCGCACGCTGGGCCGATGATGCTCTTTGCCTGGCGATCCGTTGCGAGGAACGCGACACGAAGGGCATGAAAATTACCACGACCAACACGGACGACCAGGCCATCTTCAAAGGCGATTTTGTCGAACTACTGCTCGAGACCCAGGTTCATTCCTACTACCGGATCGCCATCGCCCCCAACGGCGTCCTGGTGGATACGGATATGAAACTCGGGGGCCGCCCCGAGCCGAGCTGGTCCTCTAATGCGAAGGTGGCGACGCAGGTCGGCGCCGGGTTCTGGACCGTGGATGTGCGCATTCCAGTGGGCAAGGACGTTGGCGATCCGCTCCATGGCGTGGTGGGATCCAAACCGGGATTGCCTTTTTATTTCAATCTGTGCCGTCAGCGGGTCCGGGAACGCGGGATCGAACGCTCCGCCTTCTCGCCGACGGGCAAACCCGTTTTTTACGATCCAGTGAAATTCGGGACACTCACGCTCCGGTGATCAGACCGCGGCGTTATGTTGCCCGCCCTCTTTCCTATGTGAGGTCGGCGATATGAATGGCGCCCATCCGATCGGCGCCGCCGATGGCGATAAGCTTTTCATCCTTGCTGACGGCGATGCTGGAAAGAATATTGCTGGCCGAAGGGCCGTCGAAGTAGCCATGGATGTTGTAGTTGAGAAAGCCAAGCTGTCTGAGCCCCACCTTGTCATCGTAATAAAACACCGTCCCCATGTCTTCCTCATCGCCGGCGGTGCCCCACAGACGGGTCTTCCGCGCGTTGACATAAAGACAACGCACCGGGCCGTAGGCGGCGGCATTGCCCAAGGCGAAAACATCGGAGCCGCTGACAATGGCCAGCAGGCCGTCCTTTGTCCCTACAATCTTTCGCCCCCCGTTCCATTCGCCGGCAGCCGACGCTTTCGCAAGGTACTGGCGCCCCACGACATGCGGAAGCGTTATGGTGTCGTCGAAAACGCAGGCGCGAGGGTACATGCTCGCGAGCAGCCAGTCCTTGTATTTCTTGTCTGCTCCATCGAACGGCAAGAAGGCGGCAACCTTCTTGTCCTTGATTGTAAAACAGTATTTGGTCCGGTCGCCGCAAAGGCCGTGGAGCATGTTGTCGTCATCCCACGCCAGGCCGATGATTTTTGAGTCCTCAATGGCCGTATGGGGAACGTTTCTCCAGATCCGCACCGGCGTGACGTTTTCAATGGGGAAGGCATAAAATGGATTGAAGGCCGTGGTCTCTTCGGTGGCCTTACCGCGTTTTATTTTGAGCGCTTTCTCCTCGGGCGTCATGTCCCTGGGTCGGCCAAACGGATCCACGGATATGGGCCCCGGTTCGTACATGTGGGGGCGGAACTTCGCCAGGTCGACGCAGAGAACACTTACGCCGGGGACGCTTGCGCCGACAGGACGGCAGCCGACCATGTAAAGAATATCCCGCTCCCGGTCGATGCGGACACCGGTGACTGAACCTTGCAGACGTTCTTGGGTGCCGACCGCGCCGAGACATTCGGGCGGTTTCCCGTTCAAATAATCCCAGCGCATCAGATAGCGGGTCGTCACATAGACGCGGAAGTCGTTTTCCGGTATCTGCATCGCCCAAACGCCGATCGCGTACCACAGCACGCCGTGCTTATCGATCGCAAATTCGTTCACCCCCATGGTCGTCGGCATACAATCCACAAACTCGTCGAAGGGGGCCTTCCGGCCAAGGGAGGTGACCTTCAGCGTGTTCGTGTCGAACGAGAAAAACTCGTCCGCGCAGAGCGGGGTGAAGATCATGGTGTGGTCATCCACGTTATGGGCGTGGGACATGTAGCGATACCATGTGTTGTTGACGTAGTTGCCGGGATATTCGGGGACGCGCCAGTTGAGATCCTCGATTTTCTCCGTATCCACATTGATTCGAAACAAATACCCCGACTTTGTGCAGCCGTAGATGTGTTGGTCGGGCCCGGCATGGAGGCGGTAACAATACAACTCGGCCGCCTTGCCCAAATCCTTGACACTGTGGTCGTCAAGCGAGAAGCGGTACACATGCCCGCGCATGAAACCGATCATGTAGATCGCGTTATGTTTCGCGTCGTAGGTGGCGCCGTAGATGGACTCGCGCGGCGCGGGGACGCCCCAATTCTCGGCCTTGCCCGTCTTCGGATCGTAGCACACCATCGTCGAGCCCGGCCAGCCTTCCCAGATGTGGGTATGGTGGGCGAAAAGCATGAATTCGGGATGCGCCGGAGCGCGGTCGGTCGAGTGGGTTGTCGCGAAAACCCGGCCATCGGGAAGGAACGTGATGGACTCGTGGAACTTCGTGGCCGGAAGCTGGCGTGGTTTCGGCAGCGCAACTTCCTCCGCCTTGACGCATATTTTCGCGGTGTCGTTCTGATAATCATAGGCGACCAGCCGCACATGGCGACCGCGGCCTGTCTCATCGCACGGGGCGTAGTACAGGATGCCGTCGGGCGAAAGGTTCGTATCCCAGCAGTTGGAGTATTCGAGCCCGCAAAGGCCGATCCGCTCCCGCACGCCGGCCTGATTGATGACTCTGAAATACTCGTCCGAAAACATTTTGAATTTAACTGTTCTTGCGCTCATGATGTCCTTTCTAATTCGAGTTTTCCCATTTACACCGAGTTTCCAAGCAAAGCGTTAGCGATCCGTCCGAGCTGGCGTGGGCGCAGGGGCGAAAAATTCACCTGGTCTTCTTTGGGCGTTCCCAGACCGTGCCTTTCGGGGCACGCACCGAGACGCGACTGCCCTCCACCTCCACCTGGATGTCGCCATGAGGCGTGGGGACCGTGGCGCAGGCCCACTCCAGCTCGCCCAGGTTAGGCTCCACGGTGAAGCGGCTCCAGCCGGGCGCGCGCGGTCGTATGCCCAGTAATTCGCCGGGGAGCAGAAACGCGGGGCCGGCGCTCCAGGCATGACACAGGCTCTTGCCGTAGGGGCGGCCATAGAAGGCCAGCGCTTGGGCGGTGCTGTCCTTCGCGTCATACGCCTCCCAGAAAGCGCAGGCGCCCCGGTCCAACATTCCTCCCCAGTAGTCTCGCAGCATCGTCAGCATCCGGCCCGCATGCCCCGCCCGGCAGAGCGCCATGCTCTCCAAAGCCATCATGTACGGGGTTCCCACCGCGATCACGTGCTGCGCCGCGGCCATACGGTGCAGCATCCGGCTGTATTCGCGTTTCCCGACCGTGCCTGAGAGGAACGCCAGAAAGTTCGCATGCCGGCTGACCGCTGCGCCGCGTTTGCCGTCCGCGCGGTTATCGACGAACAGCCCCCGGCGGCCGTCCCAGAACCACTGGCGGCATTGTTGCCGCAGCCGGTCGGCCTTGCGGCCGTAGTGCGCCGCGTGGGCGGACGCGCCATCGAGCTGTGCGACCCTGCGGGCCGCATCCAGGGCCATGGCATACATCATCTGCAAACAGGACGAGTGCCCGATCTTGGCCACGGGCGCCCAGTCGATGAAGATCCAGGGAAACGACGCCGAGGGGAGCAGGCCATGCGCATCTTCCTTGGCTTCCAGCACGCGCATCAGGGCATAGAGTTGCGCCCCTTTCTCGCGAAGATAGGCCGTGTCGTCATGATAAAGCAGGTGTGTCCAGAGGCTGATCACCCACAGCAAGGTATAATCGACGATGCCGTTGAATTCGCAGGCCGCCGGATCGGCCCCATACAGGGCGGTCAGTGAACGCCGTTCGATATCCCGTTCGGCGAAGGTGTAGGCGTTGCCCAGCAAGGATAACGAGAGGTCGCCGACCCAGCCAAGCCGGTCGCGTTTGATGCCGTCCACGAAGACCTCGCGCATGCATAGGCGGAGGGTGTAGGCCGCGTGCATCCAGATGCGGTTCAGTTTCTCGTCCGAACAGGCAAAGGCGCCGCGATAGCGGGTCGGATACCACGAGGCCCGGAACGCGACGTTCCGGAGGTCCTGCTTTTTCAACGTCCGGACCCGCAGAAAGCGCATGGCCATCTCGTCCCGCGAAGCGAACCTCCCGCTGTCCTGCCGCACCGAAACCACGCTCTGCTCCTGGCTCACGGGATTCGTGTTCATCGCCTCGGCGACACTTTCTCCCGGACCGAAGATGGGGGATGCCGTCTCCGGACGCACGGTCGCCTCCGGCCGGCCCAGCAGTTCGACCCCGAAATCATAGACCTCACCGCTCTGCGACTTCGGCAACAGGCGCATGGTCGGGAGCCTCTCCTGATGGGGAAAGGCCCGGAGGCCCTCGAACGGCAAGGCGCTGGGCGCTTGCCAGACCATCCCGTCGGGACTGACCTCCCAACCGGCATTCGTCTGCAGGATGGTACTGCGCAGCACGAACGTGGGCGGCTCATGAATCTGATGCAGACGGATCTGAACGGCATTGTCGCCCTTCTTTAAATGGGGACGGAGATCGACCTTGTGCCATGACGGCAAGGACGGGCTCTGCATGTGCAGCACTTGCCTGCCGTTCACGCACAACTCGATGACTCCCGAAAAGCAGATCGAAAGCTTGCAGGACCGCGGCGCCGTGCGCAGCGCGAACGACCGCCTGGCGTAAAGCACGGCGGAGAAAGAACGGAATCGGCCGGGATGTCCCACATAGCGACAGGCGCGAAACGCCTCGTGGCGCAGCCTGGTCAACAGGAATGCATCAAGGTCGCCGGGTTGATAGAGCCATGCCAAGCCGCCCTTATGGCGCGAAAACAAGCTCAGCCCTTCTGCCGCCGGTTGCGGACGGCCCCGCGAGTACGCGGGGTCGATCACGCAGCCTCGGGCTAATTTATGCGCATCTCGCATGTGCTTGAGAATACCGGCTTCTCCCGCATCAATGGCGCAGCCCCTGACGCGTCTTGAGTTGCGGCAATTGTAGAGCGAGATCCACCCAGCGGTCAACGAGTTTTCGGAACGATCGCGGTCGGGCGGTCGGTGGCCGCGTCCACTTCTGACAAGACACTTTTCCTGCTCAAGCCATGTCATCGAGACTCGCGAGCCTTTTGCAAAATGGTTTGGAGCACAGGCTTAAATGCTCCAACAAAAATAAGAATACACGTTTCGTGGACGTCCGCAAGCTAAAAAACGGTAAAATGTAGTTTTTTTTGGCAGACCCGTCCTGATGCGGGTTGCCCG
>CAIYGI010000250.1 GCA_903925685.1 uncultured bacterium | reverse complement strand
GCACATCTCAATCACGAGGCTTGCTGTTTTATCGTCTCGTAGAGCAAGCCGTGCAGACCGCCCCATTGCCCTACCGACAGATCGTCGAAAGAAAACACAACCTGTAGGGGGCGTTTGCGTTACATGGATACCCCCTTTTCTACAAATACTCGACCGACGAACTGATGGAGGCGATCGCGGTGTTCAACTTGGCGCCGGCGACGTTGACGGAGGTCCGACAGGTCATTGAGCGCTCGGGTACCGTGCCCGACGCCGGCAATTTCTTCCGGTACTACAATCCGAACAGCCGGACGGAACGGTTCGAGAAGGAGTATGCGCTGAAGGTGGGGGTGAAGCATGCATTGGCGGTGAACTCCGGTACCAGTGCCCTGATTGCCTCGATGATCGCCGCCGGCGTTGGACCTGGCGACGAGGTCATCATCCCCGGCTACACGTTCTTTGCAAGCGCTTCGGCGGTCGTGGTGGCGCGGGGAATCCCGGTCATCGTGGAGATCGACGAGTCGCTGACGATCGATCCCGAGGCCATTCGCCGGGCCATCACGCCCCGCACCAAAGCCATCCTGCCGGTGCATATGGTGGGGCATCCATGCCGCATGGACGCGATCATGGACATTGCCCGGGAGCATGGGTTGGTGGTGATCGAGGATACTGCCCAGGCCTGCGGCGGGAAATACAAAGGGCGGTATCTGGGCACATGGGGCGACCTGGGTTGTGTGAGCCTCGATGCGTACAAGGTGATCGGATCCGGCGAAGGCGGCATCGTCACCACCGATAACGAGTGGTTATACACACGGGCGCAAAGTTACCACGATGCGGCGGCCTGCTGGCGTCCCGACCGTTTTGCGCGCGAACGCAAGGAAGGCGAACTGTTCTGCGGCGAGAACTATCGCATGCCGGAACTGTGCGCGGCGGTGGCCTTGGCGCAGTTGCGCAAACTCGACGCCATCACTACGGCGACCCGCACGATCTATCGTCAACTCCGTCGCGAAATCGTTCTGCCGCGCGGCGCGCGCTGGGTGGAACCGCTGGACGCCGACGGCGTCTGCGGATACACGCTGTGCATGCTCTTTGCCTCGAATGCCGACGCGATCAAGGGCTCCAAGGCGGGGCTCGGCGGTCTGGCGGGCGGCGAGGCCCGCGGGGCGCGGGATTGGCACGTCTACTGGCATTGGCAGCAAATTCTGGAGCAGAAGACCCCTACGCCCGAGGGGTTCCCGTTCCGGTCGCCTTATGTGAAGCAACTGCCGCCCTATTCGCAGGACATGTGTCCGCGGACGCGTGATATAATGATGCGTGTGGGCATGATCAGCATCCAGCCCACGGATACCGCGGAATGGGCCTCGGCCTATGCCGCGGACCTGAATCAGAAACTCGCCCAGGAATTCAAGGCGTAGGAGCGTGGATTTATGACAGCCGATGTACTCATGGACCTATTCTTCGTCGATCTGCCGATCGAACGGCGGATCGCCCGGATCGCGGAGACGGGCTGGCGGCAGGTGGAAACATGGAAGGGCGGGGATGACGAGGAGTTGAAGACCATTGGCAAGGCCTGCCGGGATCACGGGGCCGAGTTGATTTCGATTGTCATGAACTTCGCGAACGAGAAGGACGTGGCTCCCGTGTGCGCCGCCCATCGCGCAGCGTTCATCGAACGGATTGACCGCTACTCGGACCATGCCCTCGCGGCGGGTTGCAAGGCCGGCATCGTGACCAGTGGCGACCGGCTGACCGGCGTGGACTACTACCTGCAGAAGGCGGCTCTCGTCGAGGCTTTGGCGGGCGCGGCTGCCGTGGCCGCGCGCAAGGGCTTTCGCCTCAACATCGAGCCGCTGAACGACAAGGTGGACCACCCCGGCTACTTCCTGACCTCTCGGGAGGAGTCGATCGACATCGCGCGGCAGGTCAATGCGGCGAACGTGCGGGTGCTGTACGATCTGTACCACCAGCAGATCATGACCGGCGATCACATCGCCTTTCTGCTCGCCAACCTGCCCTGGATCGGGCATTTCCATGCCGCCGGCGTGCCGGGGCGCCACGAGCTGTTCACCGGAGAGATGGATTACCCGTCCGTGATCCGCCGCGTCCGCGCGGCCGGCTACAAGGAGTGTTTCGGGCTCGAGTACATGCCGCAATTGCCACACGAAGAGTCGTTGCGCAAGACGTGGGAATACCTGCAGCCGGCACTGGCCTAAGCCGGGTCACGACGGTGAGAGGAAGAAGATGAAGCGCTCGGTTTCAGTCGCGATTCTATGGAAAAAAGGCCCGGTCAAGGCGGACATCGAAATCGTCCGTGGTAAGCTCGGGTCGATTGCTCTGGCGAAAGGGCGGGGAAAAATCAGGCGCGGCAGCGTGCGACAACATCTGCCGATGCCGTGCGTCTGATGTCGCCGCAAAAGAAAGCGAAGTCCGAAATGCCGAGAGACAAAAAGAAGACAGTCGTAGTTGCCAATTGTCTGGCGTTGTCCCTGTCGGCTATGGCGGTCGCCGGGAACCAGACGCTGCCGGCGGTTGGCGTACTCGGCGCGCCGGAGGACCTGACGTTTACCTCGAAAGTCGATGGGTCAACGCAGCATTACCTTCAGATGCTGCCGAAGCCGTTTGATGCCGGCAAGTCCTGTGACCTGCTGATCGCCCTGCACGGGCATGGGTCGGATCGGTGGCAGTATGTCAAGCAGGGCCGCGGCGAGTGCAAGGCTGCTCGGGATTTCGCCGCCGCGCATGGCATGATTTACATTTCACCGGATTACCGGGCCAGCACCTCGTGGATGGGGCCTGCAGCCGAAGCGGACATGGTCCAGCTCATTGAGCTGCTCCGCAAACAGCACGCGATCCGCCGTTTCTTTCTGACCGGGGCATCCATGGGGGGAAGCTCGGCGCTGATCTTTACGGCCCTGCACCCCGACTTGGTGGCGGGCGTTAGTTCCCAAAACGGCACGGCGAACATGGCGGAGTTCGAGAACTTCCAGGACGCCATTGCCGCTTCCTACGGAGGCGGCAAGACCAACAGGCCACAGGAATACAACCGGCGCAGCCCCGAATTGATCCCCGGGACGTTCACCATGCCGGTGGCGTTTGCCGTGGGCGGCCAGGATGCCACCGTGCCGCCGGACAGCGTCCGCCGCCTGGCCGGGAAACTGAAGAGCTTGAACAAGAAGGACATCCTGATCATCGACCGCCCGGCGGGCGGACACGCGACGACCTACGAAGACACGATGCAGAGCCTCGATTTCATGCTCAAAGCGGCCGACGCGAAGCAAGGTATGTCTCTGGAAAGACGGTGACGGCGTGAGTAAACGAGTCTGGTCTATGACGGTTGGAAAGATGGAAGCCACAAACAGGAGGTTGGGATGAAGGGTACGTTTCGTTTCTCGTTCGGACCGTGGAACATTCACGAAGGCGCCGATCCGTTTGGGCCGGCCGTGCGTGAGTCGGTTCCGTTCAACAGCAAACTGGCGCTCTACAAGAAACTCGGCTTTGGCGCGGTACAGTTTCATGATGACGATGCCGTGCCGGACATTAACCGGCTGACGCCGGCCAGGATCGTCGCGAAGGCGAAGGCGGTGAAATCGAGTCTGGATCGGCACGGGCTGATCGCGGAGTTCGTGGCGCCGCGGCTATGGGAAGATCCCCGCACGATCGACGGCGGCTATACCTCGAACGATCCGGCGGAACGCGCCTATGCCATCGAGCGCAGCAAGAGGGCCATCGACATTGCCTGCGCTCTGGGAACCGGCAACATCGTGCTGTGGTTGGCGCGTGAGGGCACGTATATTCGCGAGTCGAAAGACTCTGTCGACGCCACCCGACGCATTGCCGACGCTGTGAAGGCGATGCTGGACTACGATCCCACGATCCGCATCATGATCGAGTCGAAACCCAATGAGCCGATGGATCACACGTATATTCCGACGATCGGTCACGCGCTGGCGTTGGGCATGATGACCGGCGCACCGGAACGTGTGGGTTGCCTGATCGAAAGCGCGCATGCCATTCTCGCCGGCCTGGATCCTTCCGACGAAATGGGTTTTGCCATGGCGCATAGTAAACTGTGGAGCGTGCACCTGAACGATCAAAACGGCCTGAAATATGACCAGGACAAGTCCTTCGGCAGCGTCGATCTGCGCCGGGCCTTCAATCAGGTGCGGATCCTCGACCGGCATGGATTTGGCAACAGCGGCGAATGGGTGGGCTTGGACGTCAAGGCGATGCGCACACAAAAGGCGCCGGTCGCCACCAAGCATCTGCGCAACAGCCGGGAAACGTTCCTGAGGCTGCTGGAGATCAGTCGCGGGCTCGATGAAAAGAAGATGGCGGGCCATATCGCCGCCCGCGATTACGAAGAGCTGGATCTGTACATCCTCAAGGGATTGTTGGGCGGGGAAGGCAAACGATGACCACCGTGGGACTCATTGGGACAGGCTATATTGGGCCGATTCACCTCGGCGCTTTGCGCCGTTTGGAAGGCATACAGATCAAGGCGGTCTGCGATGCCAATCTGGAACTGGCCAGGCAGACCGCGAAACGATACGACGTGCCGCGGGCATGCAGCAACTATCTGGACGTCCTCAACGACGACAGCATCGACGTCATCCATAACTGTACGCCAAACAAATACCACTACACCATCAACAAGCAGGCGATCGAGCGCGGCAAACATGTTCTCGCGGAAAAGCCCCTGGCCATGAACCTGGCGGAGGCCGGTGAGCTGGTTGAACTGGCGGACAAGAAGGGCGTCGTGAACGGCGTCAATTTCTGCTACCGGTATTATCCGGTGGTGCAGGAAATGGCCGTGCGGATCAAGAGGGGCGATCTGGGCGACGTCCGAATGGTCAGCGGCTCGTACTACCAGGACTGGCTCTCGCGGGTGACCGACTATTCGTGGCGCCTGGAAAGAAAGGAAAGCGGGGACTCGAACATTACCGCCGATTTGGGCAGCCATTGGTTCGATCTGCTGCAGTTCGTCACCGGACTTTCGGTCAACGAAGTCATGGGGGACTTTGCCACGCTCCTGCCGAAACGGAAGAAACCGCGCAAGCAGGTTCTGGCTTTCGAGAAGGCCTCCGACGCCGGCACGGAAGACGTCGACATCGAACTGGAGGACTATTCGGCCGTTCTGTTCCGGCTCTCCAACGGCGCGCCAGGATCGTTCTCCACCTGTCAGGCTTGTGCCGGACGAAAATCCGACACGGAGTTTCAGGTATACGGCAGCAAGTGCTCCTTTGCCTGGAACCACAAACGGTCAACGGAACTGTGGATCGGCCATCGGGAAAAGCCCAACGAACTGCTCGTCGAATCGCCGTTCTTGCAGGACCAGAGCACGGCCAGATACGCTACCTTGCCTGCCGGGCATCCCCTGGGCTATCACGATGCGGAGATGAATCTGTTCGGCGACTTCTATAACGCCATACGCGGCAACACGGTCATTCCGCCCATTTCACGGCCTGTGTTCAAGACCGGCTACGATGAGATGAAAATCCTCGATGCCGTCATTGCGAGCAATAAGCAGAGGCAATGGAAGAGGGTCGCCTGGTAGCATCAACGCCGACAACGGGGATATTCAAATGAAAAAGCGGGTGCTTGCGTTTGGGGCGCATCCGGACGACGTCGAATTCATGTGTGCGGGCACGCTTGCGCTGCTCGCGAAGCGGGGATAGTTGATCAGAATTCGCCATTCGAAATTCAAGGCTGTTCTTCGGGCACCACTGATGGGCGCGTGTTGATTACTTCCAGTGGGGTGGCCGTTTCGACGATTTTTCCCAGGCGCTGGACATCCCAGTTGGTCATGCGGAAGCAGCCGTGCGATTCCGGGCGGCCGATCGTTTCGGGGTGGGGCGTGCCGTGCAGTCCGAAACCGGGCCGGCTGAGGCTCATCCAGAAGACGCCCACCGGGTTGTTGGGGCCGGGCGGCAGGATCAACTTGCGGCCGATGGCCCTGGCGCGGGCCGATTCGGGAAAGTTGTCGGGATCGAAAACATAGGTTGGATCGGGCGCGAAGGCGGCGATCTTAAGCGCGCCTTTGGGCACCCGCGCGCGGTCGGCGGCGATGGATACCGGGAACGAGGCCACCAGCGCGCCGGCGGCATCGAAGGCGCGGATGCGGAAGGTCTGACAATCGATCTCCAGCCGCGCCGCATGCGGCAGGGGCGGCGGCGGCAGCACATTCGGCACGCAGAGCGTGCGCCCGACCGTTGCCGCGTCCCAGGATTTCTCCGCGGGATTGAGCCGTTGCAGCAGGCGCGGCGAACAGTGGAAGGTTTCGCTGAGCGCTTCGACCAGGGACGTGCAGGCCATGCGCGGTATGAGCGAAGCTTCCTGCCAGTCCGCCGGGGCCTTGTCCACGCGCGCCAGGTCGCCGGTTGTCACCGTATAAAACGTCCAGGGCGGCGCAACGATCTCTTTGGCCAGTGCTTCCTCGACCTTCCCCGATTCGATGCCGCGGGCTTTACGGTAATCGGCCAGCGCATGATCGCTGCGCGATCCGCGCTGCCCATCTATGAAGCCAACCGTGAACCCGGCGCGGTCGAGGCGAATCTGGAGTTGCGCCGTGGCGCGTTGCGCGGCGGACGGCGGAGTAATGACGGAAGACGCTGGAGCGGGATCCTGCGCGGCGGCGCAAAGCATGGAGGTAAGCAGGATGGCGAGCGCCAGCGGGCGCAGCATGGCGGTCCGTTCAGCTTGCGGGACCATTAGAACTTCCAACTGCGGGTTTCGAAGGGACAATCACGATGGCATCGATCCCGACCCGGGCGCCTTTGGGCAAACCGGCCTGGAGCGTCGTGCGGGCCGGTGGAGTGCCGGGGAAAAATGCGGCATAGAGCTGATTGACGGCGGAAAAATCGGCCAAATCCGACAGATAGAGCGTCGTGCGGACGACATCGGCGAGGGAGGCTCCGGCGGCTTCGACCACGGCGCGCAAATTGATCAGAACGCGCCGGGCCTCCTCCACGGCGCCGCCTGGAACCAGCGCGCCGCTGGCGGGGTCAAGGCCCAGTTGGCATGAGCAGAAGATAAAATCCCCGGCGCGCACGGCCTGGGAATAGGGGCCGACGGCGGCGGGGGCCTGAGCGCTTGTGACCGAGACGTTGGACATGCGTTAACCTGCCTCCTGCCTGTGCCAGCGTGTATGAACCAAGTTCATGCAACAAAGTATGCCGGAATCGGCCTCGAAGGGCAAGATCGGCGGCGGCATCGGTTTTGCTTGCGCTATGATCCTGAAACTCACATTATTCCAGCAGTTGGAGCGTTCGCTCAAAAATACGAGGATGGGGCGCCCGCAGGGTTTCGCTGTTTGCGGTGGCAAGAAATGCACGTTTTCCCTTCATTGGTTCGACGACTGCGCAGCGCGGTTTTTGCGTTCGTGGTCCTGTCGGTCTTTGGCGCGTCGTGGGCCATGGCCTCGACAGGCGAAGGGGCGTTGCCGGAATTTCCGACGCCGATCGCGAGTTATGGCGATGCATCGCAGACGAACCTCGGGGCTAAACTGATCGGGAGGGTGACGGCCGATCCCTTCAATGCCGTCGCCAGCCTCATCTTTCTTGGGGCCATCGTCCACACCTTCCTGGCGTCGAAATTTCGTGCCGTCTCCCACCGTTTAGAACACGAACTGGCGGCGGTTGTACACGAACAAGCCGCCAATGCCGGCGCGGAAGACCAGTTCGATCGGATGCGCGACCGCAAAAAATTCCTCGCCGTGGTTTTTCATTTCCTCGGCGAGGTGGAAGCCATCTTCGGCATCTGGGTGATACCGCTGGCGGCGGCCATGATCCTGATGAAAGGCGTGGGGTCCGCGACGCACTACATCAACGGGGTGAATTTCACCGAGCCCATCTTTGTGGTGGCGACCATGGCTATCGCGAGTTCGCGGCCGGTTTTGTATTTCGCCGAGAGTTGCCTGAAGCGGGTGGCGTCGTTCGGAGGCGGGACGCCGGGGGCGTGGTGGTTTGCGATTCTCACCGTGGGTCCGCTGCTGGGATCGCTGATCACCGAGGTGGCGGCGATGACCATTTGCGCGCTCCTGCTGGCGCGGAAATTTTTCCGGTTAAACCCCTCCATGGCGCTGCGCTACGCGACGCTCGGACTGCTGTTCGTGAACATCTCGGTGGGCGGAATTCTGACGCACTTTGCGGCCCCGCCGATCGTGATGGTCGCCAACAAGTGGGGCTGGGGCCTGAATTTCATGCTGTCCAACTTTGGATGGAAAGCCGCCGTCGGCATCCTGGTGTCGAATCTTCTGGTTCTGGCCGTGTTCCGCCGTGAACTGGGCGCGCTCAAGGAAACGGAGAGCGGACACCTCAAAAGCACGGCCCGGGTGCCGGGCTGGATTGTGCTGGCGAATCTGCTGTTCATCACATTCGTGGTGGTTTTCGGCCACTATGCGGTCATCGTTGTGCTCGGATTCATGCTTTTCCTGGCCTTTGTCATGGCGACCGAACGCAGCCAGGAATTCTCCAGTTTGCGGGCGCCGATCCTGGTCGGGTTTTTTCTGGCGGGCCTGGTCATTCACGGGGGTTGCCAGCAATGGTGGATTGAGCCGGTCCTGAGCAGCCTGACGCCTGTCCAGCTGCTGCTGGGCGCGACCGTGCTGACCTCCTTCAATGACAACGCGGCCATTACCTACCTGGCTTCGCTCGTGCCGGGATTTTCGCCGCAGGCCCAGCGCGCGGTTGTCATGGGCGCCGTGGCCGGAGGCGGGCTGACGGTGATTGCAAACGCACCCAACCCGGCAGGACAGTCCATTCTACAGACCTACTTCGGCAGCAACGGGATCGATGCCTTCAAACTGCTGCTTGCGGCGATCGGTCCCACCATCGTCATGGTGCTGGTTTTCCTTATGTAGCCGGCGCCAGCGCCGCCCGTGCCGCATCGCGCACCTGCGCGATGTAACGCGGATTGACGCTGACGATGCGTATGCCGGCCTCCAGCAGATGACGCGTATAGCGCGGGTCGCCCGCCAGTTCGCCGCAGACCGACAGCGGGCGTTGCGCGGCGCTGGCCGCCTGCGCGATCGAACGCAGCAGAGCCCAGAACACCGGACGGTCCGGCGAATAGTCGTGCGCCACCAGTTCGTTGTCGCGGTCCACGGCGAACAGATACTGGGTCAGGTCGTTCGTGCCCACGCTGCCGAAATCGGCGGAGGCGAATATTTCCGTAATAGTTTAGCCCCTTGAAGAAGAAAGAGGCGGCAGGAGGGTGGCAGTCACGGTCTCTGGGTGGGTAAACAGTTGAAGAAGGATGGTCAGAGGGTTGAGTTTTTGGATGCGTGCGGTCTGGATGATGCTCATCAGCACCTGATGGTTGGCGACGCCATTGTCCGAGCGGTTGCCAAAAGTGATTTTGCG
>CAIYGI010000249.1 GCA_903925685.1 uncultured bacterium | reverse complement strand
TATTGACAGCTATGGGCTGTGTCACTGCAACTGCGAGGCGTGCAACAAGCTTTTCGGCATGAAGGCCGAAAACTATGAACAGGTATGGGCCAGAGGCCGTACCGGAAATCTCTGGCAGGCGCTTTTCATGATCACGGAACGCCTGCGCGAAAAACATCCGGATGTAAAAATCGTTATACTGAACTACCAGGATACCCCGATCTCTGCGGAGATATTTAAAAAATTCCCGCCGAATGTGATCCCGCAGATCCAGTTTGCCTCGCAGCTTGATTTTGATCGACTCAAAGGCGTTGAATTCCCCTCGGGGGTCTGCGGTTTCGAGGAGACCTTCACCTCATTCGGGCAGGCCGGGCGGTATCTGCCGGAACGGACACCCGAGCATATGGCGGAATTCGTCCAGGTCCTGGCACGCAACAACGTGAAATGGTCCGGGCGAGATGGATGGGTCGGCTTAGTGCGCGGAATGCAGGCACCGGCTTACTACATCTATGGCCGCATGATGGATGATCCCTCGGCCGACTGGAAGGCCATCTACAAGGAGTTCTGCACGGCCGCATTCGGCAACGTGGAACCGCAGATGACAAAATTCTTCGACCTCCTGCATGGGCAGATTGCGGTCTATTCCGACTTCTTCGGAGCCTGCCTGCCCGGCTGGGGTCGCAAGTATTCCATGTCCACCTACCATGACAGCAAGTGGCACGTAATGAGCATGTATCCGCCGGAATACTGCGCCGATGCGGACGCGATTCTGACCTCTGCGGAGAAGGCGGCGAATGATTTGGACGTGAAGGCGCGGCTCCATCTCATTCGGATCGAGTTCGACTACATCAGTAAGATGGCGCGGATATTCTTTCTTCAGAATGCATGGACTTTGAACCCCTCCCAGGCGAATCTGGACACGCTTATGGATGTGATCGACGACTGGCACTCGTATCTTGAAAAACTCACCGGGGGCACAGGTGGAACTGTCTTCAAGCCATTGAGTGACTGGCCCGAAATGTATCCGTTCCCTGGCGCTAACTACAGTAGCGCGGCGCTTGAAGATGACGGCTACCGGCAGCAGTGGGCGAATACGTGCCTCAACTGGGACACGAAGGCGATCCGCGCCGGAATCCTCACCGACAAGCCCCAGATCAAGGTCGCCACGGTCGAATCCGCGCCTGGAATCGACTCGAAGGCGTGGGACAACGCGCCTGAGTTGGTGTTCAAGGTCCGCGGCGGCATGCCGTTCATCAATGCGCGAACGACCCTGAAAGTCCTTCGCGACAAGGATAATCTCTATATCCGCATGGAAAGCATGAACCCTTCAGGAAACATCGTTAAAAAGGATCCCGACGGAGATATCTTCAAGCAGGAATACGTCGAACTGGGAATCATGCCGCCGGACTCTGGCGGAAAGGTCTATCGGCTGGCGGCCAACCCGGTCGAAGGCTCGCGCTACGATTCGGTCTTCACGCCTGATAAAAACAACCGGATGACCGAGGATAAGAAGTGGAACGGCAAGTGGGAGTTCGCCGTCAAAACCAGCGGGACAAAAGGCCCATGGAGCCTGGGGGCAAGAATCTGGACGGCGTGGTTCCGTATCCCGTTTTCAGACGTCGGTGGCAAGGCGCCCGCGGCGGGCGAGGTCTGGCGCTTTAACGCGGCCAGGAACAGGAGCGGACAATACATGCTTTGGAGCGACGCCCCGGGCATAACGACCACCAACGCGCTTGGCCAGCTCATGTTCTAAGAGTTGAAGACAGCATCGGACAATCTTTCCGTGCGGGATCGCCCGCCGAAAAGGATGCGCAGCTTTTAATCGGAGCATGAAATTGGTTGAAAGAGGTTGGAAGGCATAGAAATGAGGAAAGGACCGAAGTACTGGTTGCCGCGGCTGCTGGCCGCCGCGATCGCGCCGCTGCTGGCGCTGGCCATCATGGAAGCGGGGCTTCGTCTAGCAGGTTATGGGTGTAAAACGTCTTTTTTTGTCCCCGGTCCGCGGGCTCAGACGCTTGTGTCCAATCCGCGCTTCGCCTGGCGTTTCTTTGGCCGGCAGGCCAGCCGGGCGCCGATGCCACTCGTCTTCACGCCCGCCAGGAAGCCGGACACATACCGCATTTTTGTGTTGGGCAGCTCGGCGGCCTTGGGCGATCCTGACTGTTCAGTCAGTTTTGTCCGCATCCTCGAGGCCATGCTCGCCGGACGATTTCCGAACGTCCGGTTCGAGGTGCTCAACACATCCATGACCGCGATCAACCGGAGGATTCCAGCCCTCCTTGGCGATGATCCGCGCCGGCGTGTGGCTGCGCCGTTTCCGCGCGGCGCAACTGATCGACGTTCTGGCCGACAGAATGTTTGGCGCGCGGGCCACGGCGAACAAGCGCTGGCTCGGTATGCGGATGTTCTTCGAACGGCAGGCGCCCCTCGGCGCTCCACAGCTAAATTGGGTCTATCCACGATGCCGGAGACGGGGTCCTTGCGCCGCTGGCCGTCCAAATCCGTCGCGCCATTCATCCAGACCTGGTTCGTCCCGGTGTTGATGCAGGGCGACGTGGATTTCAAATGGAAATCCTTTCCCGCAACACTGACGAACTGCGGATCGTTGGTCGTGTTCACCGACGAGCCGGCAACGACAACGCTGGTGCTCATCATGCAGCAATTGGACGCGAGCAGCGTGGATGTGAGGTGCCATGCACGTCGCCAGAATGGCAGAATGCCTTTAGGCGATGATTTGGGTCAGGGCGAAACGCAATGGGGCAGTGACGCAGGGCGTTGGTTCGTGGCGCAAGCGTCCCGCTTGCGAATCGCAAGCCAGAGGCTTGCGCCACGGGGTCAGTCCGCTCCGCCACTGACCCAAAGACGCAAAGAAAACGGTTGTTGCTACGGGCTAAATTTAATCGGGGCAAAGTATTGTGGCAAATGAAAGTTACATTGCGCCCCCATGGGCGCCCAGGTCAGCCAATGCGGATGCGAGGTTTGGTCGGCGCATTTGTAAAAATTGGCCCGCCAAACCTGACCGGGGATCGTACCCAGTGGGCCGACATAGTGTTCGAAGATCGTAAAAGGAATAAAATATTCGACCCGCCATTCCGTATCCTGCTCGATTTCAGGATCCACTACCTGCGGCAAGGAATGGTAAATCGCAACCTGCCGGCCAAGCTCCCACGGCACGGGATTGAAGGTCGGTCTTTTCGTCGGGGCGCTCTGGTCCGGTTTTGTTCCCGGTTTGCCTGTGGCTTCGGCGGGCCGGGGCCCACCACAATAGTACAACAGCAACGTGCCGCCGGCATTGATTTCAAAATTGAAATAGCCGCGTCCCGCCCTGGGTTCGACAAAAAATTCCACGCAACTGTCTGTACAAACCTGGGCCTGGTACTGTGTCTGCACACACCGGACATATTTGTCGAAGACCCGGAAAAATATAAACAGGCCGTCGTCTTGATAAAGCGCCTTGGCTTCCACGCGCGGATGGCGGGACTTGCTCTGGGACAGAAAATTGGTGAGCGAAATGACGTTGGCCGAACGCCAGGGGGTTTCATCCCATTGTCCTTTCAAACTCGGACGCTGAGTGGCTTTGTTAATGACGTACCCCATTGGAACCTCCATGTTTTTACCTCCGCATGCGGAATTTATACATGCAACAATGGCTAAGAGCGAAATGACGTTGGCCAACGGCCAGAAAACCGCATTCCTCGGGCCGTTCAGACTCGAACGCCGGGCAACTTTTCTAAAGACGCATTTCATCGGGACCTTCTCGTTTTGGCAGAACTCAAACACGACACTTGGCGCGTTATTGGTTGAACCATGCCCGTTTTGAAGGCATCCCTTCCGGCGGGCGATCCCGCGCGGAAGGCTTTCCGATACCGCGCGCAATTCTCAGAAACTGAGTTCGCCGAGCGCCTTGGTGTCCGTCACATTCAGGCCGTCGCTCCACAGCAGATACTGGCCGATCCTGTTCCGGGCCGCGTTAAAGCGCCAGACCTCGCCCGCCGCAGCCGCCTTGGCGCCGAAGTCCGAGAACGGGATACGGAACCACGCCGTCCAGATTCTTGCCCCCAGGCTCCATGGGCCTTTTGTCCCGCTGGTTTTGACGGCGAACTCCCACTTGCCGTTCCACTTCTTATCCTCGGTCATCCGGTTGTTTTTATCAGGCATGAAGACCGAATCGTAGCGCGAGCCTTCGAGAGGGTTGGCCGCCAGCCGGTAGACCTTTCCACCCGAATCCGGCGGCATGATTCCCAGCTCGTCGTACTCCTGTGTAAATATGTTCCCGTCGGGCGCTATCTTGAACAGGTCTTCCGGGTGTTTCGTGAGGTTCGTGCCTTCCATCCGAACATAGAGCGCGTCCTTGTCGCGGAGGACTTTCATGGTCGTCCTCACATTGGTGAACGGCATGCCGCCGCGAACCCTGAACACCGACTCAGGCGCGTTGTCCCACGCCTTCGAGTCGATTCCAGGCGCGGCCTCGACCATGGCGACTTTGATCTGGTGCTTGTCGGTCAGGATTCCGGCGCGGATCGCCTTCGTGTCCCAGTTGAGGCACGTATTCGCCCATTGCTGCCGATACTCGTCGCCGACAAGTGCCGCAACGTTGTAGAAAAGGCCGTTGAACGGACGCATCTCAGGCCAGTCACTCAAAGGTTTGAACGCGCGGTTCCCGGTGGTGTCGGCGAGCGTTCCGATATCCGCATGCCAGTCGTCGATCGCATCGAGAAGTTGATCCAGATTC
>CAIYGI010000248.1 GCA_903925685.1 uncultured bacterium | reverse complement strand
CCTCCCGAATAATTCTCTAGTGAGTCTCGATGACGTTTTTGGGAGGGCGAGCGTCCTCGCGAGCCGTGCAAATGTGTGGCTCCTTGCTCGTCGCCACAACGTCGTAACGACGTAAGGCGAGGATTTGGGCAAAGCATGGCAACCCTGAACCCTCTCGCACATCAGTGCGTCGCCTGCTGCTGGTTGATGGTCTGGTATTCGTCGGCGCGCAGGGCTTTGCGCGTGGCGCTGGGCATGGCGGCGCCGCTTTCCATTTGCATGGCGGCGGCTTCAAGCTTATCCGCCCGCTCCTTGAGTTCCGGCGCTTTGTATTTGGACGCGGCGCCGCGCAATTCGCTGGCCTTGCCGCGTAACATGACGGCGGCATCCTTCGCGCGGCCCTGATCGTTGAGGCTGATGGCCTCGGCGCTGGCCGCGGCCGACACGTTGACCACGATGTCGCGCTGCACGCCGGCGTTGGAGGAATGGGTCACTTCCTCGGTACGCCGACTGAAACTGACGCTGGCGGTTTCGCGCGTCTCGCCGCGTTTCTGCGTCGCCGCGTTCTCGTAGCGCACGGTGGCCGTGGCAACCGGACGCCGATGGCCGTCGCTGCCGGCGGGGATTTCGATCTCGACCAGCGCGAATTTCTCCTGCCCGCCGTAAAGCTGGCTCAGGTTGATTTCGACGCTGTCGTTCCGCATGCGTCCGTCACGGCCGATGATGCGCAGCGGCCGCACGCCGTCGGGAAATTCGATGGCGATCGTCACGTCCTTCGCGACCACGTTCAGCACGTCGCCGATTTCGGCGGCAAAGATGCGCGGCAGGTCGGCGCTGGATTCCACGAAATAGGTATTCCCGTCGCTTTCCCGCGCCAGTCGGGTCATCAGATCCTCGTTGTAGTCAGTGCCGACTCCGACGGTCGTGACGGCGATTTGTTCCTTGCGCAGCGAGATGCCGAGGCGCGCCAGGTCATCCGGCGTGCTGGGTCCGACGTTGGCTTGGCCGTCGGAAAGCAGCAGGATGCGGTTGACGCACTCACGCTCCAGATTCTTGCGGATCTCGGCGGCCGCCTGGCTGACGCCGCTGTAGAGCGCGGTGTTGCCGCTGGCACGAATCGAGCGGATACGGCGCTCGATCTCCTCAAGGTTCCTGACGCTCTGCGCCGGGACCAAGGTTTCGACCTCATTGTTGTAGATCACGACCGAGGCCAGGTCCTGTGGACCAAGGCGGCGCAGCGCCTCGATGGCGGCTTCCTGCGCTTTGCGCAGTTTCTCGCCGCGCATCGAGCCCGAACGGTCTAGCACCAGCGCCAGGTTGACCGCCGGGCGTTCGCGCGTCGGAGGTTTGGCGGCATCGAGCGAGATCTTGATGACGGCTTTTTGAGGTCCATCGGCCGGCAGTATGCCGCGGTCGAGTTCCATGCGGCAGGTGACCGGCGCGCCAGCGGCGGTCCAGGCCGTGCAGGCGGCGCCTATCACGAGCGTGGCGAGAGAGCGAAGCGACAAACGGTTCATGGCAATCTCCTTTTTTTCTTTTTCGAAACCAGACCGGGTATCCGGTCTGACTGCGAATAGGAAACCACAATCCCCCCGTGATGTGGTCAGGGAAATGCCAGAAAGATGTCAGGCAAATGTCATCGCGATGCCATCCGCTCGATAAAACTGCGCGGAGATACGGCAATGCCGGGAAACTTTTGAATCAACTCGTGATCATACGTGACGAGCGAAGTCCCGAGTTGACGTGCCAGGAGCACGAATTGCGCATCGTACGGCGTAATTTTCTTTTTAAGGGCTAACGACAGCGCCTCTGAAAGATTCGGCTGATGCTCCCTGTGCTGGAGCAGGAGGACGGCACGTTCATAAATGAACAGGCATTCCTTTTCCGTCAGATTTCCATGTCGGCAATGAACGGACAACACACTCAGAAACTCATGTCGCCAGAGGGGTGGTACAAACCATTCCGGATCTTTAGACGAGACGGCCAAGGCAAGTTCGGTCTGCTCGCCGTCGATGAGGCGGTAGGCGATCAGATTGGTATCGGCGACGATCATGGGCGCGCCCTTTTGGCCTCGAAAATGAGAAGGTCGGTCAGCGGGCGTTTCCCTTTGAAAGGCAAAATCGCAACGTTGATGCTGTTGAGCGAATCGTGAGATTCGACGCCTTGCTGCAATAACAGTATGGCCTGACGGGTCATCGACCGCCGGTTGAGTTCGGCCTGCAACTTCAGTTTCCGGTGCAAATCCTCGGGTATTTTTTTAAGAACCAGCGCAGGCATAAAGCACCTCCATTTCGCTAGCATTTTGCTTTATTCACGAAGCAATGTCAAGCGTCAGGAAGACGCGCGAAATTCATATGACAGCAATGCCAGGCCGCAGATTGCGGCGGTTTCGACGCGCAGCACGGCCGGGCCGAAGCGCACGGCGCGGGCGCCGGCGCGGCGCGCGGCCGCGTATTCTTCCGGTGAAAAATCGCCTTCGGGACCGATCAGGAGCGCCACGCGCCGCGGCGACGCCGCGCGCACGGCGGCGGCGACTTCGCGGAACGGCGGCGCGTCGGATTCCAGCGAGCCGATGAACAGCGCATCCCAGCCCCCGCGCGCCAGCGTTTCGGCGAAGGGCGCCGCCGGCAGAATGCGCGTCAGCCAGGGCGTCCCGCACTGGCGCGCCGCCGCTTCCGCCAGCCGCTGCCAGCGTGACGCCTTGCGCTCGATGCGCTCGTCGGCCAGCGACACCACGGTGCGCGAGGTTTGCATCGGATGCACCGCGCTCACGCCAAGTTCCACGGCTTTTTCGATCAACCAGTCCATGCGCGGCGTCTTGGGTATCGCCTGCAGCAAAATCAACTCGACGGCGGGCGGAGGGTGTTGCACGACGCGGCGTACGCGCGCCGTTAGCGCGCCGCGTCCGGGTCCGGCGACCAGTTCGGCCTCAGCCTCGCGGCCGGCGCCGTCGAACAGCGTGACCGAAGCGCCCTCGGCATGCCGCAGCACATCGCGAAGGTGATGCGTGTTGTCCGCGTCAAGCACGACCGCGTCCGAATCCCAGCACCCTGGGGGAACATAGCAGCGTGGTGCGCTCATGTCCGGGCAACTACTTCGCGAGATCCCGTTTGCGTTGCATCAGCCGCGCGGCGCGTTCGCGCAATTTACGGGTGTGGGGATAATTCTCTTCCGACGCCATGGCGCTCAATTCGGCGAGCAGTTTTTTCTGATTGGCGTTCAGGTGCACCGGAACTTCGATCAGCACGCGCACGTGCAGGTCGCCTCGTCCGCGGCCGTCGGAGGAGGTGACGCCGTGGCCGCGCAGGCGGTACACTTTCCCGTTCTCCGTGCCGGGGTCGAGTTTGATCCGCGCGGGGCCTTCCAGTGTCGGAACCTCAACCTCGCCGCCCAGCGCCGCGATATCGAGGGGCACCGGCACCTCGCAGACGAGGTCGTCGTCGGCGCGCTGGAAGAGCTCGTTTGGCCGCACCTGCAGCACGACATAGAGGTCGCCCGCGGGGCCGCCGCGCATTCCACCTTCGCCGCCGCCGCTCAAGCGCAGTTGCGCTCCGGTATCGACACCGGCGGGAATGTGCAATGTGAGCCGCCGCGTTTGCCGTACGCGTCCCGCGCCTTTGCAGGCGCCGCATGGTTTGGTAATCAGGCGGCCCGTGCCCCGGCAGACGGGGCAGGTCTGGCGCACCTGGAAGAAACCGTTGATGCTGATCACGCTTCCGCTGCCGCCGCATTGGCGGCAGGCTTCCTCGCCGTGGCCGGCCGCGGCGCCGCTGCCCTTGCATGTGCCGCAGCTCTCGTTGACCGGCACGCTGATCTCGCGGGTCGAGCCGAAGACGGCCTCCTCGAAATCGATCTCCAGATCGAAGCGCAAATCGGCGCCTGACTGCGGTCCGCTGCGCGAACGCCGCCGGCCGCCGCCGTCGCCGCCAAAGAACGAGCTGAAAATATCCTCCAGATCGGGCGCGTGGGTGAAATCGCGGGCGTAATCGAATCCGCCTGGCCCGAAGGCCGAGCGCAGTCCGTCGTGTCCATACCGGTCATAGGCCGCGCGCTTATCGGCGTCGCTCAAAACCTCGTACGCTTCGCTGATTTCCTTGAAGCGCGCCTCTGCGCCCTTGTTTCCGGAATTGCGGTCCGGGTGGTACTGCATGGCCAGTTTGCGGTAGGCCTTTTTGATCTCGCCATCGCCGACTTCACGGCCAATGCCCAGAACCTCGTAGTAATCGCGTTTTGCGGCCATGGTTCAGCTTTCGCTAGCGGGCGCGGCGGGCTTGTGCGCGTTGCTTGCAGGCGGTTTGACCGCGGCGTCCGGCGGCGGCCCGCTGGAGATTATAACCTGGGCCGGCCGCAGCATCGCATCGCCGATGCGATAGCCGGCGCGGGTTTCCTGGATCACGCTTTCCGCGGCCACCTCGGTCGAGGGAAGATAGGCCAGCGCCTCGTGCCAGCGTACGTCGAATGGCTGTCCGGCGGTTTCGATGGGGGTGACCGAAAACTTACGCAGCACCGCTTGAAGTTCGTCGGCCACCAGGCGAAGTCCCTTGATATGGGCCTCGTCCACCTTTTGTTCAATCGCATGCCGCAGTCCCAGATTAAGGTGGTCCAACGTCGGCAGTAATGCGAGCAGCACACTTTCCACCGCACGTCCATGCCACTCGTCGCGTTCGCGCAAAGTGCGTTTGCGAAAGTTGTCGAAATCCGCCTGCAGTCGCATCAGCCGGTCGCGCAGTTGCGCTATCTCTGGAAGCTCCGTTTTGGGGGCCGGGGTGGCGGCGCCGTCCGCCGCAGGGGCGGCATCTGGCTTTGCGGGTGTCTCAGACTTGGCCGTTTCAGCGGTCTCCTCCGCGGCATCCGCGGTCGATTCGGCCTTTGGCTTGGGGTGATGATGACTCATTCCAAACATCCTTTCTTTACCGGTTGGGTCAGGCTTTACGCCTGGCCCGCGTGCTTGGCGACCGAGTTGCGCAGGTAGATCAGCACGTCCTGAAAGCGCCCGGCATTGGCCGGGTGCAGCGATACGAGAGTCTCGTGCGCTTGCAGCATGGTCGCCTCGGTCGCACGGGGATTGGCCATGGGCTCGATTCTTTGCAGCGGCATCGTGAGCTCGGCATTCGTCGCGGCGGGATCGGTGGGTATCAGTTCAGCCAGCCCCAGCGTATCCAGCAGCGCGCGGTTCTTTTCGCTCAGCTGCACCATGACCAGTTGCCCCGCATGCTCGCCGATGCGCACGGTCAACCCCGCCACCACGCCCATAAAAGTGCTGTCCATGCCGATGCAATCCGCCATGTCGATTACAAAGCGCTGACAGCCCTGTTTCAGGGCCAGAAAACCAAAATCCTTGAGCGCCGGGCCCATTTTATAGGAACCCTTGCCGATGACCCTGACAAAGGCGTTCCGGGACTCGATGGCGACTTCGATCCGATTCGCAGTCTGGCTGTCCGTGTTGACGCTAATCATACTCAGGCAAACTCACTCAACGAAGCGGGTTAGTTTACAGTTCCCAGGACTCACCGTCAACGTATTCCGCATTTATTGCGGGCAAAGCGGTGCTCTATCTGGAAGGCGCGATTACGATCTGAACCCTTATCTCATTGACCTTCCGTATCAACCCTGCTTAAATTCGCCATGTATTTACCCCTCATTCTGGCTCAGCACCGTGTAACCTTTCAGCGCTCCAAAACGGTTCTGACCTGTTTATTGCTCGCGCTCGCCATCGAGATGCCGGCTTGGGCGCAGACGATTTCAGCGGGGGATGACGGCACGGTTCTCAAGGAAATCATCATCTTTGGCCGACACAGCATACGCGCCCCCACGAGCAGCTACGACGGCACCAACGGCTTGAACGAGTTTGCGGCCACGGCTTATCCGCAATTTGTAGATACCAACGCCGGCGTGGTTACCGTCGGCTACCTGACCCTGCGCGGAAAGAAGGCGGCAACCTTGCTCGGTGCCTATTTCCGCGAATATCTGCGCTACGAGGGCCCGCCCAAACCTTCGACCAGTTGCGCAATTTGACGCCGCTCTGCCTGACGAACCCCCCTGCGACTATGCAGCTGCTTATTCCGGGCGGCTACAGTCCGGCCGCGAATCTGGACGTCAGCTTCAATTCCTTCAGTAATCTTATGAACCATGCCATCGGCCCGGAATATGTGCCCGACATTTCAAATGAGATCCCGCCAGGCGTGATGGTCAATCCTTATCCTCGCCACGAATCCGGCAAGCATCACGACGGCCGATATTAACGACGATACGATCACGGTGGCATGGGACACCGAGCATCTGGGCTGGCTGCTCCAGGCCCAAACCAACGGCTTTGGCGCCAGCCTGTGGGCTAACCTGCCCGAAACCGACGATTACACCATCGTGCCCATCCCAATGGATCCAGTTGTCCTTGGTTGTCGGCTTGAGCCAGGAGAAACGCGCACGCATCGAGAGCGCCGCTCCGATCCTGCTCTCGACCGTCATCCGCTTCCCTGACGAATAATTGTGTAACTGCCCGCCGAGGTATGGCAGAATCGCCGGCGGCGGAATAGTTGGTAATGTTTGCATAAAATCTCAACCTCAACGTCCGTCTTCGTGAATTGCCATGACCATGCGTTTCGTCACATTTGAGGGCCCGGAAGGCGCCGGCAAGTCCACGCACATTGCCCGGCTGGCCGGGCGGCTGCGCGCGGCCGGAAACGAGGTTCTGACCACCCGCGAGCCCGGCGGCACGCCGACGGGCGAGGCGATTCGCGCTCTGCTTCAGCACGATGCGTCCGGCGAGGCGCTGGCCGTGGAGACCGAACTGCTGCTCTTCGCCGCCAGCCGCGCGCAACTCGTGCGGACGGTGCTGATCCCGGCGCTGGCGCGCGGGGCGTGGGTTTTGTGCGATCGCTTTGCCGACTCCACCACGGCTTATCAAGGCTACGGCCGGCAACTCGATCTGAACCGCATCGCCTGGCTTAACGAGCTGGCCATGGGCGAATGCCGTCCGCGCCTGACGCTGCTGCTCGACGTGCCGGTGGAGGTCGGCTTCCGGCGTTTGACCCAGCGTCATGCCGCGACGGCCACGGGGCACGACCGCATGGAGCGCCAGGCGCGCGATTTTCACGAACGCGTGCGGGCCGGCTTTCTGGAGATTGCGCGGCGCGAACCCGCGCGCGTCCGGCTGATCGACGCCACGCGGGCGCCGGAGGTTGTGGACGAGGATATATGGAGGCTGTTTCAGAATGAGTTTACCGGCTGAACTTGAGCCGATCTTCGACCGGTTCCGCGCCGGCTTCGAGCGCGGACGCCTGGCCCACGCCTATCTGTTGGTCGGGGCGCCGCGCGGTGAAGGCAGCGCCTTTGCCGCGGAGGCGCTGGCGCTGCTCTTCTGCACCGCCCCGGATGGCGCGAAGCCGTGTCATGCCTGCGACGGCTGCCGTCGCGCGGACTCCGGAAAGCATCCCGATGTGCTTTGGGTCGAGCCTGAAATGAAGTCGCGCATCATTGGCGTGGATACCGTGCATGAAGCCATGCGCATGATCGCTCAGACATCCTTCTCCGGCGGCTGGAAGGCCTGCGTCATCGTGGGCGCCGACAGGCTGGGGGAGCCGGCGGCCAACGTTTTTTTAAAAACGATCGAGGAACCGCCGCCGCGCTGTCTCTTTCTGCTGTTGACGGACAATCCGGCGGGCGTGCTGCCGACGATCTCTTCCCGCTGTCAGCAGATCGGACTGTCGGGCGACCAGGTCGGTTTGCCCGAGGAATTGCGCGAACCGCTGTTGAACATCCTGGGCGCCGCGGAAGAGTCGCGTGGCGTGGTCGGGGCGTTCTCCCGCGCCGGAAATCTGCTGGCGCTGCTGAAGAATATTCACGAGGATGTGGAGAAAGAAGAGGCTGAGAGTTACACTCCGCCGCCCGAGATGAAGCGGGACGAGAGCGAAAAAATTCTCAACGCGCGCATCGAGGCGCGCTACCGCGAACGGCGTCAACTGGTGCTGCGGGCGCTGCTGCTTTGGTATCGCGACCAGATGGTGCTGGCGAGCGGCGCGGACGCCGGCTTGATCCATTACGCCGACCAGCGCGAAACGCTGGCGCGTCAGGCCGCGGGACTGACTTGGCGAAAGGCCGTGACTCAGGTGAAAATGGTGGAGGAGATGCAGCGGCAATTGGACCGCAATCTGCCCGAAGACACAGTGCTGAATTACGGCTTTGCACGATTGATGGCGTGAGTTGGAGAACGACCTCATGGTTCGCGCGGCACAGATTGAGCTTGAAGACGGCAACGTGGTGGCCGCCGTGGCGCCAGGCGGCATGGCCCTGCGTGCCGGCGACTGGTGCGTGCTGGACGGAGGACGCAACCAGGAGTTTGGCCGCGCGCTGCGCGTTGACGAAAGCGCCCCCGACTTTCCGGTCGGGCAGCGGCCTGCGATTGTGATGCGGCCGGCGAATGGGTCGGACCGGCGGCGCGCGGAGGAAAATGTGGCCGAGGGGTGCAAGGCCATGGCGGTGGTCGCGCGCTTGGTACAGGCGTCCGGTCTGCCGATGCGCCTGCTGCGCCACCGCTTCAGTTTCGATCGCGTCGTCCTGCATGTGACCTATGTGGCCGAGGAAAAACTGGACGCCCGCGAAGTGGCGCGTATGATCGGTCAGGAGTTGAAGGTTTACGTGGCGATGTGGCAGATCGGCGTGCGCGACGCGGCGCGACTGGAGGGCGGACTGGCGGTTTGCGGACGCTGCCTGTGCTGCGCGTCGTGGCGGAACGGCTACGAGGCGGTTAGCGTCAGGATGGCGAAGGACCAGGGGCTGCCCGTCAATCCGCTGGCGATCAGCGGCATGTGCGGACGGCTCAAGTGCTGTCTCGGCCATGAGCGCGGCGCCGGCGGACGGAACGTATGCGGTAATTGTCATGGCCAGAGTCCGCCTGAAAGCGTTACAACAAACGCGGATAACGTAGCGTAAAGGCGTTGGGGTTGTTAAAGAGCGTCCAAGCCCCACGGTTGGGCGCATATGGGAGAAAGCCATGCGTATTCTTGTTATGAACGGACCGAATCTACAGTTGCTAGGCGTCCGCGAACCGGGCGTCTACGGGGCGCAGACGCTGGCGGCGATCATGGATGGCGTGGTGGCGCATGGCAAAGCCGCGGGCGTGGCGGTCGAGTGGGCTCAGGGCAATATCGAGGGTGAACTTGTGTCACGCATCGGCGCGGCGCTGGGGAAATTCGACGGGATCATCATCAATCCCGGCGCCTACACCCACACCAGTGTGGCGCTGCGCGATGCCATCCAGGGCGTGGCTCTGCCGGTGGTCGAGGTGCATCTTTCGAATATCCATGCGCGCGAAAATTTCCGCGCGACCAGCCTGACGGCGGCGGTGTGTGTCGGGCAGATCTGCGGTTTTGGCGCGCTTGGTTACAATCTGGCGCTCGACGCGTTAATCGCGCGGTTGCGGGCCGTGAAAACAGGGAAGGATCGGGCATGAGCGGGAAAAAACCAGTCAGTCTGGTAATTGTCGGTTCAATCGGTTTGGATACCATCTCCACGCCGGTGGAAAGGCGCGAGGAAGTGCTGGGCGGCTCGGTGAGTTTTGCCTGCGCCGCGGCCTCGTTTTTCAGCACAACCGGCATGGTGGGCGTGGTGGGCGACGATTTTCCGCCGGCCTATGCGGCGCTTTACGAGCGTTTCGGCATCGATCTGGCGGGACTGCAGCGGGTGCCTGGAAAGACCTTCCGCTGGGAGGGCGAGTATTCGACCGACATGAACGACCGCCGCACCCTGCGCACGGAACTGAACGTGTTCGCGGACTTTTCGCCGAAACTGCCGGAGGCCTACCGGACATCGCCGTTTTTGTTTTTGGCCAACATCTCGCCGGAGTTGCAGAGTCATGTGCTGGGTGAAATGAAGGCGCCGAAGTTTGTGGCCGCCGACACGATGGACCTTTGGATCAATACGGCGCGGCCGGCACTGGAGCGCGTGATCCGGTCGGTGCATTTGCTGACGCTCAACGATTCCGAAGCGCGCATGTTTTCCGGCGAACACAACCTGATCAAGGCGGCGGCCTGCGTGCGGGCCATGGGTCCGACCTACGTGGTCATTAAAAAAGGCGAGCATGGCGCGATGCTTTTCGGCCCCGCTGGAACCTTCATGGTGCCGGCGTTTCCGCTCGAAGCGGTGCTCGATCCGACCGGCGCGGGCGACACCTTTGCCGGCGGCATGATGGGGGCGCTGGCGGCACTGGGGCGGACCGATGAAGCCGCCGTGCGTCTGGCGATGGTCTATGGCAGCGTGGTCGCATCCTTTGGCGTCGAGCGTTTCAGCCTCGAGCGCCTCGCCGACCTCACGCGCGCAGACATCGAATCCCGCACCGCCGCCTTCCGCAAAATGATCACCCTAGAAGCGTGAACTTGACTCCCGGCATGAATCGCCTATGCTACCCGCCTTCCGCGTGATTCACACGCCAACGTAGCTCAGTTGGTAGAGCAGCTCACTCGTAATGAGCAGGTCGTCAGTTCAATTCTGACCGTTGGCTCCAATGTTTACAAGGGTTTCGTGAAACCGGAAATTCCCAAAAACATGCTTGTCTAACCTATGTCTTAACTTGGGCGGTTTTGTAAAAAGAATGCTATTTTTTTGAAGCCAATCCGGACCATAAGTTCTGGAAATTACGTCATGACGCAGAATAAACGTTCGCCGAGAGATGATGACAGATGAACCGATGGTCGGCGCCATCTGGGAAAGCCGCAGCAAAGGCCGGTGCCTTTTCCTCATGCCCCCGGCCCCAGTGGGACCTGATCGCTAAAAAAGCCGGAAGTTGAATCGCGCAGTGAAAGACAGACAGTCTTTTATGTCATCCGCGCTTGAACGTGCAACTTGCGCTTGAGAGTGTTTCATCTATCTGGCATAATCTTGGTCTCCGATGTCATCACTGATGAAAACATTCGCCTTGGCGTTTACGGCGATTACAGCTGCGGCCCTGCTGGGGCTTTCGGGCGGGCCGCGTCAGGTTGCGCAGTCTGGCGTCAGCGCCGAAGTCACCAAAGCCGGGGTCGCCGCAAAAACGGGGATCGACGCCGCCAATTCCGAAAGCGCGCGCATTTTCGCGGGAATACTGCCGCGGGCGCATCTCAAGCATCTGCCGATCAATGCGGCGGTTGTTACCAACGCGCTGCACCTTTACGTGGATATGCTGGACTATGACCACAGTTTTTTTCTGACTTCCGACATTGAGGATTTCGAGCGTCAGGCCGACGGCGCCGGCGATGCCCTCAAGAAGGGCGATGTTCGTCTGGCTTTTCATGTGTTCGATGTCTATCGCGAACGTGTCAGTAATCGCGTGGTCTATGCGAATGCCATGCTTAACAAGGGGTTCGATCTCAATACGGACGAAACCTACCAGTGGCGTCGTAAAGACCTGCCCTGGTCGACAAACGATCTCGCCTGGAATGACTTGTGGCGCAAGAAGGTCGAAAATGACTATCTGACGCGCGTTGTGGTCGACCGACTGGCGGCCGAAGCCCGGACAAATGCGGCCCTCGCCGCCGCCTCGAACACCGTTCCCCGGCCGCCCGGCGGCGCCACGTCATCGAATTCCACCGTCTCGGTTCACTATGACGAGCCGCTCTCCGCCAGCGCCAGCGAGGTCACGAACATCGTTTTATCCGCCACTAACCTGCCTGCGTCCATTTTCGTGCCGACCGCCAGCGCCATGCTCAAAAACATCGTTTTGTCCGCCACGAATCTCGCCGTGTCCGTCACCAACGCCGCTCCCCGTCCGCCGCCGACGCCGGAGGAATTTATCCGCAAGCGCTACGAGCAGTTTCGCGACATCCTGCAGGACGACAGCGATGGCGACTTCGTGCTCCAACGCTATCTCACCGCCTTCGCCCAGGCCTACGATCCGCACTCGGACTTCATGACCGCCAACAGTGTCGAAGATTTCGATATCGGCATGAAACTCTCGCTGTTCGGTATCGGGGCTTTGCTGGCTGCCGAAGACGGCGCCGCCAAGGTCGAACGCATCATTCCAGGCGGTCCAGCCGACCGCGACGGACGCCTGAAAGCCGGCGACCGGATCATCGCCGTCGGCCAGGGGCGCGAGGAACTGGTGGACGTGTTGCACTGGCCGCTTTCGAAAACGGTGCGCTTGATCCGCGGCGAGAAGGGTACGCACGTAGTGCTCACCGTCATCCCAGCCTCGGGCATCGCCGGTGGTCTCACACGGCAGATCGAGCTGGTGCGCGATGAGGTGAAACTCGAAGAGCAGGCCGCGCACGGCCGCGTGGACACGGTGACTGTCCCGCGTGAGTCAGCGCGACGCATCGGTGTGGTCACATTACCCGCCTTCTACGTGGACATTCGCAACAAGGCCAACGATCATGATGGACCCTATCGCAGCTCCTGCCGTGATGTGGCCGATATCGTCGGTGGCATGCTGCGCACGGGACGGGTGGACGCGCTGCTGATCGATCTGCGCAACAACGGCGGCGGCTCGCTGAGCGAGGCCGTCGAAATGACGGGTCTTTTCATATCGGCTGGTCCGGTTGTACAGGTACGCGAAACGAGCCATATTCAGGTGCTTACCGACTCCGATCCCGACTGCCTCTACACCGGGCCGCTGGTCATCCTGGTCAACCGGCAGAGCGCCTCGGCCTCGGAGATTCTGGCCGCCGCGCTTCAGGACTATGGGCGCGCCGTGATCGTCGGCGACGCCAAGACCCACGGCAAGGGCACCGTGCAACAGATCGTGGACCTCGGCAGCAAGGATAACAAACTTGGCGCCGCCAAGCTTACCATGGCCAGTTTCCATCGCATCGCCGGCGGCTCGACCCAGCTTCGCGGCGTTGTGCCGGACATCATTATTCCCTCCGTTCTGGATCATCTGGAAATCGGCGAGGAATACCTTCCGAACGCGCTGGCTTATTCGGTCGTGCCGCCCGCCCATTATCGTCCGGTGGCGGACATCGCGAGCCTCATTCCAGCCTTGCGAGTCAAGTCCGAAGCCCGCCGCGCCGCCGACGCTCACTTCCAAGCCTATCAGAAACTGCTGGCGCGGGTGGCGGAACGTCAGCAGTCGAAGGAAATCACGCTCAACCTGGCCAAACGTCTCGATCAGGCGCACACGGATCGCGATCTGGACAATCTGCAAAAAGACGCGCTGGAGGATGACGAACTGGCCCCAGATCCCAAGGCCGCCGACAGGCAGCACGACCTGGCGCTGCACGAAGCGGAACGGATCCTGGTTGACTTGATTCCGTTCTGGTCGCAAATGGAGCCGTAGGAATATCATGGAAATTCCTTTTTGGAAGATGCACGGCGCGGGCAATGACTTTGTGCTGGTGGATGACCGGCAAGCCGAGTTTCCTGCCCATGATCGCGAATGGCTGGCCGGCGTCGCGCGACGCCGCACGGGCGTCGGGTGCGAGGGGATTATCATGATCCAGCCTTCGCGCACCAGCGATTTCCGCATGCGGTTTTTCAACCCCGACGGCGGGGAGGTCGAAATGTGCGGTAACGGCGCGCGCTGCGTCGCCCGCCTGGCTCACGAGATCGGCGCCGCGCCTGCGCGCATGACGATCGAAACCGGTGCGGGGCAACTGACCGCGGAAATAACCGGCGAGCGTGTGCGGCTGACCATGACGCCGCCCAAGGACTGGCGTCTCAATCGCATGCTGACGCTGCCGGAGGGGCCGCTGGCCTACGGTTTCGTCAACAGCGGAGTGCCGCATGCCGTTGTCCGCGTCGAAAATCTCGATGCCGTGAATGTCGCCGCCGTCGGCGCCGCCATTCGCCGTCACGCCGATTTTGCGCCGGACGGAACCAATGTCAATTTCATTGCGGTCGTCGATTCCCATACCCTGAGAATCCGCACTTATGAGCGCGGGGTGGAAGCCGAGACGCTGGCCTGCGGAACGGGCATGGTGGCCGCGGCGATCGTCGCCGGACGCATGGGCTTGGTGCATTCGCCCGTGACTTTGAAATGCGCCAGCGGGGATCGATTGGAAGTGGCCTACAGTCTGCGCGGCGAAACTCCCGAACAAGTCACCCTGTTGGGCCCCGCCGAGCATGTATTTCACGGCGTGCTCAGTTACCCGGACTGAGCTGCGGCTCAGCCGATCGGGAAGGGCGTGCGGCGCATTGCCAGCGGCGGCGATAGAACTTCCAACATCGCCACGGCCTGGCGCAAATCGTTTTTAGAGCGCAGCCGCCGCACGAAAGCCAGCCGCCCTTCGTGCGCATGCGCCTCCGCGGAGGCCCCGGCGGTTATGACCATCTCGTTCATCGCAAACGCCGGGACTGCTTCCACAACGCCAGCCTGTGAAAAGTCCGTTGTCGCCGCAATCGCCGGCGCCTGCTGCTCCAAGCTGCGGCGCGCGGCGGTTCGCTGCGACGATGACGTTACGGCCTGCCCGGAGGAGGTAACCGCCTGCGATCCCGCCGTTGTGCGCCGTGCCCGTTCCGGTCCCTCCGCGGCTGCCGGGACTATTTGCGGCGTGTCGTCGGAAGTGCGAGACCCTTCCAGACGTTGAAAAAAGCGCCGTAACTCCTCCGCGGGGTCGCTGACCGGTCCTGAATCGGCCGGCGGCGGCTCGGGTCTGACGCCACCCGCCAGTCGGTTGGAAGGCGGCGTCTTGCGCTTTGCCGCCTTGCCCATGATTTGCATCACCACCCAGCCAATCGCCGCGATCACCCCGATCAGGATGTCGAAGTCCGAGCTTGCGATGGGCAGCGGCAACGTCATCTATCGCCTCAAGCGTGCGGCTTGTTCTTGTGCTCGTCGGTTTCGCTGCCGATGAACTTCCGCATCTCGGTGTCGGACTGAATGTTTTGCATGCGGTAGAAATCCATCACGCCCATATTGCCGCTGCGGAAGGCCTCGGCCATGGCCTTCGGCACCTCGGCCTGGGCTTCGACCACGCGGGCCTGCATTTCCTGCACCAGCGCGCGCATTTCCTGCTCGCGGGCCACGGCCATCGCGCGGCGGCCCTCGGCCTCGGCCTGGCGCAGTTTTTTGTCGGCCTCGGCGCGCTCGGTTTCCAGCATGGCGCCGACGTTGGCGACTTCGCTGCTGCCGGCGACGCTGATGTCGGCGATGTCGATCGAGACGATTTCAAAGGCCGTTTGCGAGTCCAACCCGCTTTCCAAGACCTTGCGGCTGATGTGGTCGGGGTTTTGCAGCACTTCCTTGTAAGTACCCGAACTGCCGATCGCGCTCACGATGCCCTGGCCGACGCGGGCGATGATCGTCTCTTCTCCGGCGCCGCCAACCAGTTGGTCGAGATTGGTGCGCACTGTCACACGCGCCTTCACCAACAGCCGGATGCCGTCGCGCGCCACGGCGTCGAGCATGGTGGAACCGCCTTTGGTCGGGTCGGGACAGTCGATGATTTTCGGGATGACGCTGGTGCGGACCGCGTCGAACAGGTTGCGTCCGGCCAGATCGATCGCCGAGGCGCGTTTGAAATCGAGCGCGATATTGGCCTTGTCGGCCGCGATCAAGCCCTGCACGACGTTGATTACATCGCCGCCCGCCAGGTAGTGCGCTTCCAGCAGATCGGTGGAGAGTTCGAGCCCGGCCTTGATCAGACGGATGCGGGCGTCCACGATCAGTTTCGGCGGAACGTGCCGGAGTTGCATGCCGACCAGCGTCACGATCGGCACCCGGGCGCCGGACATGAGCGCGCGCACCCAGACCTTGATGAAATAGAAAAACACGCCCAGCAGCACCAAGAGTGCTACGGCGAGCAGTACCAGCACGACAGTGGCCAAACCTTGCATACCTGGCATAGTCAATCCTCCCATTCAATACGATTATTCGATCTTGTTTCCCGGCAACGGCGGCCCGGCATCAGGCGCTTTAGTCACGGTCAACACCGGTATGCGCCGATCCAGAATCGCGAGCGCCAACCCACCCGCGCCCAGGCAAGTAAAGGTGAACCACACCACAATGTCAACCGGAAACGGCAGCGCCAGCAGCGCGTAAACCGCCAGCAGTCCGATCGCCAGGATCGCAATCGCGTTCCTCTGCGCGGCCTGCACGCCGCGCAACAGTCGCCGCCCCAGCCATAGCGCGGCCAGAATCTTTCCGGTATAGAGCACGATCGCATAGCCGCAGCCAAGCAGCGCCGCCAGGGGCAGACCCACAATCGTCAACGCCATCAGCAGCATGACCATTGGCAGCAAGGCAACCGTCACAAAACCAGCCAGCAGGCAGCGCCAGGGCGACAGCTCCAGATGCTGGTGCGCCACCGCCGTGGTTGCGGGAAAGAGCGCCACAAAGACCAGACCAGTCAGAAATGCCGCCATCAAGAAACCCAGCGTGCGAATGAGCAAGCCCCAGTCGGAGTCCGTTCGCGCCGTCTCGATCGGCGCCTGAACGCGGCGCAACACGCCGGCCAGTTGCACGCCAGGCGGCAGCACCAGTTCGTCCGTGGCCGTATATTCCAGATCGCCGCCGAAGCTTGCCCCTGGCAGCACGTATAACTTCGGAGCGGTCACGCGCACCGTGCCGCCGAATTCGCCCGCCAGGGTCGCCGTCGCGCCCATCAAGTTGGCCGCGCCATCCACGCGCCCCTCCAACAACAAAGTCTGACCCAAAAGCAGAGCGTCGCCGCTGACATGGCTGCCGGGGGCCAGACGCAACGTTTCGCCGTACGCCATCAGCGTATGGTCGATCTGGCCGGCGATTTCGACCGAGCGCAGCCCCGCCACGCGGGCGCTGCCTGCGACGCGGCCGGGAATTGCTATCGCCGGCGCGATTGCCCACAAGTCGCGCGCCGCCGTGCCTGGCACGGCGATGATTGGCAAATCGGCTTGGGGCGCCGCATTGGTTGCGCCGGACGACAACAAAAGGCGCCAGAGCCCGGCGTCATGTTTGCCGGATGCCGCGCTGGCGTCGACGAACAAGAACAGATCGTTTTGCGCCGTACCCGCGATTGTGGCCCCTCCGGCGTAGCACCAAAGTTCCGCCTGGAGAGTTTGCCCCTCGGAAACCGTGTAGGTGTTGGTCGCGATGAATTCCAAAGCGGCGCCAGACTGGGCGGAGAGCGCCAGCGCCAGCGCGGCCGACAGCAGGCTTGGTTGACGCAGACTCGCGCTCACGCCGCACCCTTGCCGGTCGTCTCACGCACCACGACGCGATTGCCCGCGGCCAGCAGCACACGCACTCGCTGTCCGGACCGCACCAGACCACCCTCGGATACCACATCGAGCTTGCGTCCCGCGATGCGGGCATATCCGGCCGGGCGCAAATCGGAGAGCGTTTCGCCTTCCTGTCCGACCAGCGACTCCATGTTTTCGGACGACTGCATGTTGCGTTCGCTCACAGAAAGCGTCATCTTGCGGCCCAGCGAGGTGTGCGGAAAGTAGCGCACCCAGGCGAAGGTCGCCGCCGCCACCAGCAGCACAACCCCGCCAAGGGTGTAAAATCCCACTGCCTCGTTAATCCTGAACCCCACCACCACCGCGCCGATCAATACGCCGCCCGCCATCAAACCCAGCACTCCGCCGGGCAGGAAAATCTCGCCGCCGATCAGCAGCATTCCCGCCGCCAGCAGCGTGACCAATAAAACATAGGGGTCGCTCATACTTTCGTCCTTTCCGCCGGACCGCCTTTTTCATCGGCGGAACTGCCAGTCACTGTATCAGACCAACGCCGCTATGAGAAGGTGGATGGTGGAGGGTGGGTGGGGCGGAGGTCCGAGGTCAGAGATCAGAGATCCGGGAATAATGCACCGCGAAAGAACGCAAAGATTGATGAGGAAATTAGCTCCCTGTAGCCGCGCGGCTGCGCCGCGTGGTCTCTTCGCCGTGCCCACCGCCCGCCGCGGTGACGCGGTCTCTTTAATTCTGCCCTGCCCGCCGCATACTTGACAACCTACCCGCCACCGGCGCATCATCCACCCATTGCGAAAACAGATTGGTAAAGACGATTTGACGGATTGCGAATCGATGGGATAACTTAGTTAAATGTTAATGCTTGACGACATCAAGGGAAAGATCGGTCGGCGACAGTACGAGTTTTCCAAGCACGCCGTGGACCAGAGCATTGTCCGTGACATCAGCGTTGCGGAAATCCAGGAGGCCATATGTGGCCCAAGCGAGGTGATCGAGGATTATCCCGATGACAAATATGGGCCAAACTGCTTGATCCTCGGGCATACGGATGCTGGGCGGCCATTACACGTGCAGTGTAGTTATCCCAGTCGCCCCTTGGTCAAGATCGTAACGTTGTACGAACCCGATCCTCGACTCTGGATCGACATGCGGATCAGGAAGACGGATTAATGAGGTGAACCAAATGAAGGAAACGATGAGCGAAACTGAAGTGACCTACACGCTGGAACATGCCGGCAGATTCTTTCTCATTGAGCACGTTCCGGCCCGAGTCTGCCGCGAGACGGGTGAACAGTACTTCTCGCCGGAAACGGTGGAACATCTGCAGGCTCTCATCAAGAATAGGAGAAAACCAGATAAAGTGGTCGAGACTCCCGTCTACGAGTACGCATGAAGCTTGAGCTGGAGGAAACGCCCAACGGCAAAGTTGGTGGATTCATAATCTCCCCGACGTTTGCGGGTAAGTCTCAGATTGAACGCCAGAACATGGTCTGGGACTACCTCGACGGCCACCTCGATCGTGAGCATATCCTGTATGTTGTGTCCCTCGTGACGGTCACCCCGGACGAAGCCAATGAGGACTGATATTGGCTCCGCTCTCCGCGTGATGCCTTCCGCCCTTATGAGCAAGGATCACCAGCAGAACGGGCCATTCAGCAGTTGGCCTCGCGGTTCGAAAGCTACTTCACAGAGACCAGCAGCATGTTCGACTTCCGACCAGCCGCCAAGATCAGCCTTTTCTTTCACAATACCTTCCCTCTGATGCGTGGCACGAACACGGTGTGGGGCTACTGCGCCAAGGACGGAGTGCATATGGCATATGCCGATCCTTTTGTGAGTTTTTGATGCAGCAGTACGGGGCCAAGACCTTCGGGACCTTCTATCGCGACGTGACGGCATCAAACTATCGTTCTAACCTTGAGCGGCTGTCGAGAGTGTCTTTCCCTGAACTGGAAGCAGCATGGAAGACCGCCGTGCGTTTCGTGATCGCGACCTCACGGCACATTTTCAGCGCTCGTCCCGTAATTTGCGCAACCGAATCAAATCGCCGCGATCTTCCTCGCGATACGTTTCCTTGCTTCTTACTTGCATTGCTCACCCAAGGCGGGGATTTTTCTGACCGGCGCGCCACGTTGCATAGTCGCTCCAAGAATGCGCTTTGAAAACAAACCCCCGCGGTTTCGGATGGGGGTTGAGCTTTTCCAGTTGGCGCATCAGCACGAGCGCCTTGCGGTGCGAGACTGCCGCATCGACAGGGCCGGCCAGATTGCGTTTCCCGATCGTTTTAACTTTTTCATTCATGAATTGTTGCTCATACTCCATGCGGCCGCGCCGGCGTATCTTCACTGGTCGCCGCATCCACCACCAACCGGCTGCCGTGCGTTTCCGTGATCACGACTTCACGGCCCGCCGCCAGAAAATCGCCGCGCGCCACCACCTGGCGCCGATCGGGGCCAAATTGCGCGGTGCCGGCGGGCCGCAACATGGTCACCGCCACGCCCCGCCGTCCAACCCACTCCGTGTTCGGGGCCGAGGCTTGGAAGCCCTTTGTGCGTGACAGCGCCGTTTGCAGCATCAGTCCGCGGTAGGCGGTCGTGCGCGGCAGCCAGTGCCGCAGTCCCAGGCCCGCGAGTCCCACCAGCGCCAGCGCGGCCAGTAGATTGCGCAGACCGAACTGCAGGCGCGGCAAACTCAGATGCCACCACGGCTCGCCGGGCATGTGCTGCGCCATGGCCAGCACAAGCGCGGCGGTCACCATCACGAAACCGGTTACGGCAATCACGCCCAGCCCGGGCAGGATGGTGACCTCGACCAGGATCAACGCGATTCCGACTATAAAGAGCAGCATTTCCTCGTAGCCCGCGAGTCCGGCAATGTGGCTGCCCCAAAACCAGACCGCCAGGCAGAGCAGACCCAGTATGCCAGGCCAGGCAAAGCCCGGAGTCTTGAACTCGATGTAAAGCCCCAGCAACCCGGCCGCCAGCAGGATAATGGATATGGACTCGATGAACGTGGCGGTGCGCTCGGCCGCCGTGACGCGCAACCTGACGATTTCGCAGCCGCCCAGACCGACCAGATTCAGCAGTTCGTCGAGGTCCGCCACGGTGCCCTGCGACAGCACCGGGTGGCGATCCGGCCCCACCAGCCGCGCCGCGTCCTGACTGGTCAGCGTCAGCAACTGCCCCGGTTGCGCGAAGACCACGTCGCCAACCTTGTAGCCCAGTTCGCGACGCACCATGGCCTCGGCCAGCAGTGGATCGTGGCCCTTCTCCTGCGCCGCGGCGCGCACCAGGGCCGCCACGTAGGAGGTCATCTTCTCCTCGACGCCCTTGGGCATCTCCTCGATGTTGCCGAGCATCGAGATCATGATCGGCATCGCGTCGCCCATGCGGCTGCCCGGCGTCATGTAAATCTCGTCCATGCCAAGCGCGATGATCGCACCGGCCGAGATGGCGTTGGGGTTGACGAAGGCGTAGGTCGGCACGGTGACCTTGCGCAGCATGGCCAGGATTTCCTGGGCCGTATCCACACGCCCGCCGGGGGTGTCGAGTTCGAACACGATCGCCCGCGCGCCTTTATTCTCGGCGTCACGCAGACCGCGCCGCAGCACATAGAGCAAGGCCTCGTCCATCACGCCATGAATCGGGATCGCGAAGACCACCCCACCGTGGGCATCGTCGTCGGCGCGCAGTTGCGCTCCAGCCTGCGCCGCGACCACGACAGCGCCTTTTGATACCGCGACGGCGTTCGTGGTCAGCACAGGCAGCAGCATGCCCGCCAGCGCGAGCAGGCCGTATGCGAAAAAATGTTTGCGTCTAAAAGTCATGAACGTATGCAAGCACTAACAGGCTAACAGCCTACAGCCTGAATTACCTTGGCAAGCATGAGCGAATGCCAAGAGGAACTGCCTGACACTGTAGCAGACCAACACGGTTATGAGAAGATAGAAGGTAGGGTCAGATTAGCACCGCCACGGCTACGACGTGGCGGAGCTTTGACCACCACATGTCCCCGTGCCAGCTCGTAGCGCTGGCACTATCGAATTAGCGGCGGAGGCGGGCTATGAACATGCCGTTGCCGCCGCTGGCCCAGGGATAGATCCAGAGCGCGCCGTCGGTGGGCAGGCCGTCGAGCGGGTTTTCGAACGGGTCCAACCTGAAATCATCCCGCTTTTGCATGAACTCTTCCACAACGCGCGTATTCTCGTCGCCGGTCAGGGTGCAGGTGGCGTAGACCAGCCGGCCGCCAGGCTGGACATGCTCCGCCGCGGCCATCAGCAATTGGAGCTGAAGAACGGGCTTGCGCTGCAACTCGTCCTCTGCTAGCCGCCAGCGCGCATCGGGATTGCGGTGCCAGGTGCCGATTCCCGAGCAGGGGGCGTCGAGCAGCACGCCGTCAAACATCCGATGCGGCGCGGTTTCGGAAGCTCCGTCCCAGCGCGCGGTTTGCAGCCAGCGCCCGCGCGGCATATGCGCGCGGCGTTCCAATTCTTCCAGCGCGCTACGCCGAAGATCTGTGGCCAAAATCGTACCGTTCCCGGCCATTTGGTCGGCCAGATGCAGCGTCTTGCCGCCGCCGCCCGCGCAGGCATCCCACCAGTGCGCGCCGGGTTGCGGCGCGCAGATCGACCCCACGACTTGCGAGGCGATATCCTGGATGTCGAAGGCGTTGGGAAGGCGCGCGGCGAGCGCGCGCAATCCGGCGCCGGGCGGCAAGGGCCAGGCCGCATTCAAGCGGGGGTGGGGGATGGGGGACAGTCCCGCCTCCGTCAGGGCTTCGCGCAGGGCGTCGGCGGCGCCGGGGCGAACGCGCAGCCAGGTTGGGACGCGGCGTTGAAAGACCTCGGTCAGGCGGCGTTGGTGCGCGTCCGCGTCGGCGCCCACGGGCGGAGGCAGGTGCGCCCAGATCCAGGAGGGAAGCAGATCGTTCCAGACCTGTAGCGGTGTGCCTGTCCAGACGGCCAATGCCGCGGCCTTGGCTTCGAGTGTCTCCGCGCCCAGTGGACGCAGCGCTTCGACCGGCAGCTTGGTCGTGTGCGCGAGTCCGAGCATGGCGGGATGTATTTCGTCATCGGCGTCCAGAGCGTGGGCCAGCACGCCGGCGGTGGCCGGATCCGCTTGCGGCAGCAGCGCCAGCCAGCCGCGCCAGCGGAACCAGGCAAAGGCCACGCTGGAGAATAGCCGGCGGTCGCGCGAACCGAATTCATGGTGGACGCGGTAGAAGGCCGACAGATGCTGGTCGGCGGGGACCCCGCGTGCGACGGCGGCGCCGACGTCGGGGAGTATCTGGGTAATCCACGCGCCTTGCCGCGCGAGCGCTTTGTCAGGGATCATGGGGAAATATCCAGGTTGTTTAGACTGTTAGGCTGTTAGACTGTTAGGTAAGACAAATTCTTTCCGGTTGGAGGCCAAGTTTTTTTCTAACAGCCTAACAGTCTAATAGTCTACAGCCTGTTTTCCAAGGGCGCTGATAAATAATCCCGCAAATAGATAATTCCCAAGGAACTGGTCGAGACCATAGGACTCGTTGGGCGCGTGGATGCGATCGGCATCGGCGCCGAAGCCGACCAGCAGCGCCTCCGCGCCGGCCAACGCCGGCAGGGTCGAAAGAATCGGCACCGATGCGCCTTCCCATAATAAGACCGGAGGCGGCCCGCCCATGGCGCTCAGCGCGGCGCGGGCCTGCTGGACGACGCTTGAATTGGGATCGAGTTTGATGGCCGGTCCGCCGATCCCGCGCTCGGTGATCTCCAGGCGCAAACCTGCCGGCACATGCGCCTCAAGGTGGTTGATGAGCGCATCCAGCATACGCGCGGGATCCTGGCCGGGCACGAGCCGGGCGGAGAGTTTGACCGTGGCTGCTGACGGAATAATGGTCTTGCTGCCGTCGCCGTGATAGCCCCCGAAGATCCCGTTGACGTCTATGGCCGGACGAAAAGCGGTGCGTTCGCAGGGCGTAAAGGCGCCTTCGCCGCCGAGGGGCGGCACGCCGTTCTCGCGTTCGAAGGCGTCGGGGTCTCCGGCATAGGCATTCGCGAGCGCGCGCTCGTTTGCATCCGGCGACTGCACATCATCGTAAAAGCCCGCCACGGCAATGCGGCCGTCCGGTTCATGCAACGAGGCCACCAGGCGCGCGATTCCGGTGGCTGGATTGGGCGAGCGTCCGCCATGGACGCCGGAGTGCAAATCGTGCGTTGGGCCGCGCAGTGTCGCCGTCAGGGCAAACACGCCGCGCAAGCCCATGGTGATGGCGGGCGCGCCGTTGTCGCCGCGGTTGGTGTCGCATGCCAGCAGCACATCGGCGCGCAGACGCCCGCGGTGTTGCGCCAGCAGCTTGATCGCGGGCGTGCCGCCGCATTCCTCGTTGCCTTCGAGCACGATCTTTACCGTGGCGCGCAACGCCTGCGCCTGAATCAGCGTCTCCAGCGCCGCCAGCACGCCGAAGAATTGCCCCTTGTTGTCCTCGGCGCCGCGGGCATAAAGACGGTCGCCGCGCCACTGCGGCTCGAAGGGCGGACTCAACCACTGGTCCAGTGGATCGGCCGGCTGCACATCGTAGTGACCGTAGAAGAGCAACGTCGGCGCGCCGGGCGCGCCGCGCCGTTCGGCGAAGACCACGGGGTTGGTTGCGGCCGATTCGAACAGTTCGGTGGCGAACCCCAGCCGGAGCAGACGGGCACGCAGCCATTCGGCGCAGGCGCGGCAGTCGCCTGCGTGCGCGGGTTCCACACTGATGCTGGGAAATTGCAGCAGGCTTGTCCAGTCGGCCAAAATCGTCTCGCGACGGGCGTCGAAAGCGGTCTGTAGGGAGGTAAGGTCCATATTCCGAATCATGTTTGGTTGTCAGTGCCGATTATGGTTCGTTGCCGCGCGTGGTGCAAGCAGAGAGAATCATCCGGAGAGAAACATCCGGATGTGGCGTTCGAACTGGTTCGAACTGGTTGGTGGTGATCTGGTTGGTGGTGATCTTGACGTTTGTCCGAGCTTCTGGCAGGCTGCTCGCCATGACTTCGCGGTCTTTTACCGTTTCAGGCATGATTTTGGCCTATGCGGACCGAAAAGCGAGTTCGTATTAATTAGACCTTGAAAGGCGTGCGATGACCAAGAAGCCCTATCCGCTGGAGTTCAAACCGGACCTCGATGAAGCCGCGCGCCGTTGGGACGCCTACTGGGTCGGGGACATCATCGACCGCCCCGTGGTGCATGTGAGCGCCCACTGGCCGGACCGCAAAGGCCGCGTGGGCAGCAACTATTACGACTGCGTCTACGGCGACATGGACCGGGTGATCGAGACGGCGCTCTTGAACGCCTGGGCGACGTACCATGCCGGCGAGGCGATCCCGGGCACGAACTTCTCGTTCGGGCCCGACGAGGTGGCCGTGTTTTGCGGGGCGGAGTTGGAGTTCGCCGAGGGCTCGCCCACCACCAACTGGTCGCGCCCGTTCGTGGACGACTGGAACGCCGTGCTGCCGCTGCGGCTGAACGAGAACCACCCGCTCTGGCAGCGGATGCTGGAGTTCAATCGCCGCGCTTCCGGGAAGATGGCCGGCAAGATGCTCATCGCGCAGATCGACCTGCACACCAACATGGACATCCTCGCGCCCATCCGCAATCCGGAGCGGCTGTGCATGGACCTGCTGGACATGCCCGAGATCATCGACCGCGCCATGGCCGGCGCGCGGGCGATCTTTCCGACGATCTGGAACTCCATCGCCCAGGCCGCACAGATGGACCGCTTCGGCTACACCGGCGGCGGATACTCGATGGAAGGCGCCGCCACGCTCCAGTGCGACTTCAGTTGCATGATGAGCCCCGACATGTTCCGCCGCTGGGTGATGCCCGCCCTGGAGGAGGAGGCCACCTACGCCAGGCACGTCTTCTACCACTGGGACGGCCCCGGCGCGCTCAAGCACATCGACGCGATCTGCGAATCCAAGGGTCTGCACACGCTGGGCTACGTGCCCACCTGCGGTCCCGACACCGAAGACCGCATCATGCATATCCGCCAACTGGACCTGCTCCGGGAGTGCCAGCGACGCGGAAAGGCCGTGCAGTTTTGCGGCACGCCCGACGAGTGCAAGGCCGCCCACAAAGTGCTCGACCCGCGAAAGGTCGCGTACTTCACCTCGACCGACACGCCGCAGGCCGCGGACGACCTGCTGAAGTGGTTCGTGAAGAACACCTGATCGCGCGTCCGTACGGGCCGGCGGCCTGCTGGACGAGGCGGATGCGATGGTGGCGAAGGCGCCGGAAATCTACCGGCGGCGGATCGCTTATGTGCGCGTCGGGCTGGAGTTCACGCGCAAGATGATCGAGGCACAGGATTTGATGGCCCGCTATAAAAAGAGCCAGAACAAGGACAAGGAGGCGGCCGAACGGTTGCGCGCACTCTGGAAAGAACTCGAACCGATCGCCAAGGCGAATGCAAAAGGTGAAAGGAATGAAAAAGTTGAAAAATAAAAACCGTAAGCGTCTCTCCACGCAAACGCTGGTGGAAACCGGCATGTCAGAGGTCCGCGAAGCGAACCTTCTGCGGGTGGAGGCCGACGATTGCGCCGTTATTCTCGAATTGTCCGGCCAAGGCAAGCCTGTGGCCTCGGTCGAACGTTGCGAGGGTTTTACTCTCGTTCACTTCGACCTGCCCGAGGGTCCGCTGGGCGAGTACCGCATCAGCGCGCAGCAGCCATGCATCGACATCCAACGTTCCTGGGTGGGAAAGTTTCATGCCTGGGAAGGGCTTGAGCTGACCTCTATCGCGCTGAATTTCAGTTTCGAGACGTCGGCCAACCATTCCCTGCCGGTGGTCTGCAACTACACCCGCGCGGGCGAAAACCGTGGCGTCGTGGGCCTGCTCAATCACGTGCCGCCGACGAAGGTCAACCAGCGCGTGGTTATGGACAGTCCGCCCATGCATCTCCTCCAGACCCAGTTCACCCGGTCGCTCAAGACCGGGGGTTTTCGCGAGACCGTCGTGATCGGCCGTTGCAAAGGGCATTTCGCCGACGCGATCCGGCGCTTCATGACTTTCTGCCGCGAGAAACAGGGCATTGAGGCGCTGCCGACGCCGGAATGGGCCCGCGAGCCGGTGTGGTGCTCATGGTACTCGCACCTGTATCTGCTCACCCAGCCGGATGTCGAAGCGCAGATCCCCCATCTTAAGAAGCTGGGCATCCGCACGATTGTGATCGACGCATCCTGGTTCCAGTTGAAGAACACCGATACGGGCGCGACCTGGGAGTCGGGCGATTACCGCATGAACGAGACATTCTTTCCGGACTTTCGAGGCCTGGCGCGCCGGGTACACGCCGAGGGCATGAGGATCATGCTCTGGTGCGCGCCCCTGTTTGTGGGCGAGCACGCCAAGAAACGCAAACTCTTGGCGCCCTATTGCACTTGGGACGGCACGACCCGGACGATCATCCTTTGCCCCTTCTGCGAGGAATCGAAGGCCCATGCGCGCGAGTTGGCGGAACGCATGATGCGGGATTACGATCTCGACGGGCTGAAGCTCGATTTCATGGATCAACTGAACACGCCGTGCGTGGATCCGGCGCACGATCATGGCGACGGGAACCACGGCGCGGCCATGATCGAGTTCATGCGCGCGCTTCGGGACGCCATCCTCGGCGTAAAGCCCGATGCGGCCATCGAGTACCGGATCAGCTACAGCAACCTGACTACGTTGCCTTTTGCCAATTGCCACCGCGGCAACGACGCGCCCTACGATGCCGACTACATGCGCCGCGAGAACTCGTACCTGCGTTTGTTCTGCGAATATCCTTCGGCGGTCTGGTCGGATTACGCCTACTGGCACGCCCAGGAGAAACCCGAGAACATTTCCCTGATGCTCGGGGGACAGATCTTCTCGGGCGGCGTTCCCACACTGTCGATCGATTTCACGAAATGTACCGACAAAGAACGCCAGCTCGTCGCCCGCTGGATGAAGTTCTACCGGCTTCATCGCGACACGCTGGCCAAGGCCGAGTTGACGGTCCATTCCGCCGACAGCGTCCTGAGCGTCACGTCGCTGCAAAACGCGGCGCAAGGCGAAGCCTTTGTGCTTCTCGCCGGACAACACATCCCGGAGACCATAGCGCTCAAGCCGAAGATCCGGCGCGCCTGGATCCTGAACGCCAGCGCCCAGAAGGCCGGGCACGTGACGCTGACGGCCGGCAAAGCCTCCACCCGCATCCAACTCGCCGGGTCGGGTCTCGTTGCGGTAGCATGGTGAAACAACCCGGCAAGCAAGGAAACCTGGCATGGTTCAAAACATGCCTTTTGGGTAACACAAGGCAGTGTGAGATTGATGCGCGTTCGTCAATTGCGGTTTTCGGTGACGTAACGTGGCGCATTTTAGATGCGTTCGCCCTGCGTCAAAGTCTTTTTTTTGAAATTGTAGTGTTTTTCTGATCGCCTTTTAACCCGTTTTTACTAGTAAATTCGCCTTTTTTGACCCCCCCCGTTTTGCGCTTGACCCGGAACCCATTACGAACTAACTTATTGCCATGTTCAGACATGTGGGGCGATTCGTCAACGGACGACCACGCTCACGGCGAAGTAGTGCCAGCGCTACGAGTTGGCACAGTGACAGGACTGGAAGTGG
>CAIYGI010000247.1 GCA_903925685.1 uncultured bacterium | reverse complement strand
CGCACATCTCAATCACGAGGCTTGCTGTTTTATCGTCTCGTAGAGCAAGCCGTGCAGACCGCCCCATTGCCCTACCGACAGATCGTCGAAAGAAAACACAACCTGTAGGGGGCGTTTGCGTTACATGGATACCCCCTTAAAGGAAATTACTGAATGAACAAGAAAGTTTTAATGACCATTGGGGCTCATGCGGATGATGTTGAGTTTTGTTTCGGAGCCACCGCTTTGAAATACCACGAGAAATTCAAATACGAGATTGTCTATGTCGAGGCTACCAACAATATGTCAGGCAGTTGGGCCAAGAACATTGATGGCAAAATCAAACATTTCGACTATCCGTGGTACACAATGATGCCGCAGCGGAAGATCGAGGCCAATCAGTCCGCCCGCGAATGCTATCATACGGAAGCCATCCATCTTGATTTCCCGCAGAGGCATTACAAAAACCAGGCTCTTGAGACGATCGAGCTTCGTTACGGCGCTCCCTGCCCCGACTGTGTCCCCCCGAACACGCCGTCCATTCTCACCGCCCATGAAGACGCGGCCTCGATTGAGCGCGTGGCCAATCTGATCCTCGACAAAGATCCGGAGGTCATTCTCACGCATCCTCCCATGGACTATACCGATGAGCATACCGGAACCTGCATGCTGGTCAGAAAAGCCTTTGCCAAGGCCCTGGCGAAAGGTTATGACGGCTCCCTCCTGTTTGCGCGCGCCGGAACATACACCCTGAAATACGGGAATTATTTCAACACCTGGGATTCGTTTATTGACACGACGGGATTCATGCAAAAAAAGCGCCATGCGCTCGGCATCCACGCGTGTCAGGTGGCCTGCGCGGAGAATCTGGACTTGTCGGATTATCTTGAAGGCAAGGTGTGCGGATGCGAGACCGCAGAGGTCTTTATCGTCTGCGAGTTCGCGAAAAAGCGGACGGGCGAACTGACGAAGGAATTCGTCAACAATCATCAATACTGTGTGGAACACTGGAAAGAAATGTTTTTCAACAGGGACCTTCAGAAAATGTACAATGAAGAACTTCTGGTCAAATGGGAGGAGCGGGCACGCCAAAATGCGTGAGGCGATGGCGCTGAACGCATCAGCGTCGCGAGAATCCAATCTTGAAGGGCGTGAATGTGTCAATTGCGGCGGAAACCGCATTGGGCGGTCGCGCCGAGACCGCTTCTTTCCGCCGTCCCTTCCCGCCTACTGCCAACTGCTCCTGCCGACTGCTGACTGCCTTCAACCCTCTTCGCCCCTCCCAACTTCGTCATTGGAAATTCCTTGTTGGATATTGGATATTTACCCGCTTCCACCTTCAACCCCCCACCTTCATCCCGGTTTGCTAGCCCTGCACCCGACACACTGGCAGAGACCATCGAACGCCACCCGACCGACCCGGCAGTCGGGCTGCTATGAAAATCGATGGCAGCCATCACCCGAAGTATTCTTCGCGTCTTTTTTCCATCGCCAATCACATTCCTGCCTGCATTCAGGCACTCTCGTGTCGTTGAACTGTCCAGTCCGTTTAAATTTACTAATGGCTAGCCTAAAACTCCCAAAAGTGCGCCAAAGTGTCCCATTGTGTGCCATGCACTATAGGAACAGTACTTCATCCCGTATCGCTCACGTTTCGCGTCCCGAGTTTCAATCCAGTATCCTGTCCTGCTACTGAACCCTGAACCCTGAACCCTAAGAATCTATCCCCATGCCTCCCATCACCCTTATCATCGCCGGCGCGGGCAACCGCGGAATGGAAGCGTATGCTCCTTATGCCATTGCCTTTCCTGACAAGGCCAAAGTCGTCGGCGTGGCCGAGCCACGCGACGTGCTGCGCCAGCGGGCGCAGGAAAAATACGGCATCGCCGACAACCGCTGCTACAAGGACTGGCGCGAGGTTGCCGCGCAGCCGAAGTTCGCCGATGCGGTGCTCGTATGCACCCAGGACCAGATGCACGCGGAACCGGCCATCGCCTTCATGAACATGGGTTACCACGTTCTGCTCGAAAAGCCCATGGCGGTAAACGAAGCCGACTGCCGCGCGATCGCCGCGGCGGCAAAGCGGAACAAGGTGCTCCTCGCCGTCTGTCATGTTCTCCGCTACACCCAGTATACCCGCCTCCTCGTCTCGCTTCTGAAGCAGGGCGTGGTGGGCGACATCGTGAGCGTGCGGCATCTCGAGCCTGTGTGCTGGTGGCATCAGGCGCATTCCTTCGTCCGCGGCAATTGGCGCAACTCAAAGCTCAGCTCCTTCATGTTGATGGCCAAGAGCTGCCATGACATGGACCTGCTGCGGTACATCATCGACAAGCGCTGCCTGCGCGTGGCATCGTTCGGCTCACTCAAGCATTTCCGGCGCGAGTGCGCGCCCGCGGGCGCATCGGACCGGTGCGTCACCTGCCCCACTGCCGTCGAGAAGGAGTGCCCATACTCGGCGTTGAAACTGTACCCGCACGGCAATCCGAAACACTGGCCCATTAGCGTCATCACCACCGACCACACGCCAGAGGGCGTGATGAAGGCGCTCGAAGAGGGCCCCTATGGCCGCTGCGTCTACGCTTGCGACAACGACGTGGTGGACAACCAGGTCGTTGCCTTCGAGTTCGAAGGCGGCGTCTCGGCAAGTTTCACCATGGCCGCCTTCACGCGCAGCCGGGGCCGCGAGACGCATATCATGGGCACCCGCGGCGAACTGGTCGGCGACAGCCGCCATATCAAGGTGTTCGACTTCCTGACCAAGCAGGAAACCGTGCATGATTCGCACAAGGAATCCGACGGCAGCATCCTCAGCGGCCATGGCGGCGGCGACGGCGGCGTGATCGAGGCGTTCATCAACGCCATCGCCACGGGCGACACCTCGGCCATCACCACCGGCCCCGACATCTCGCTCGAAAGCCATCTCATCGCCTTCGCTGCCGAGCGCGCCCGCATCAACGGCACGGTCGAGGAAGTGAAGCTCTAGGGAATGTGCGACGTGCGCTGTGCAATCTTCATCCCCTCGTCAGTGCCCGCGCATCGGCGAATTTGTCGCATCCAAATCCCGAAGCGCTGCAAAGTCCTTATCCTGCCGATACAAGGGTGCTATTTCCGCGCTCAGATTAGGTAAGGCCTGCCGGTATAAGTTCAGTGCGATATCTTTCTTGCCCATGGCAAGCAGCACTTTGCTGACCTCCATGGCAGACGCCCAGTTGTTGCTGGTCAACCGGCTGGAGGTGTAATAGGCGTCCAAAGCCTGCCGATAATCCCCGCGATCGAAATGAATGTCGCCCAGGAACAGGTACAGGCAATAATCGATCGAGCTTCGTCCGGGATCGAGCCGCTCCGCGCCCCAGGTCAACCCGGCGGCCAATACCATGAGCAATCCAAGCGCGCCCCGTCTGACGATCCATTGCGACCGATCCGCCATCAGCCGCGCGCCCTTGACCAGGCCGGCGGCGGCGATGAAAATCAAAAAGGGCGCTAACGGCAAACGGAATCTTTCATCCACGAAAAAGATCAGCATGTTGAGAACCGTGACCAGAATGACGATTCCCACCAGGGCGTACTTCCGCCATTCCCTGAGCAGGCACACGG
>CAIYGI010000246.1 GCA_903925685.1 uncultured bacterium | reverse complement strand
GCAACGCGTGTTCCTCGGCAACCCCTTTGTGCCGGCGGTCAACACCTCGTGAGCCTCGCCCACGCGCCGGGTTCGGACGCACCGCCATTCACTCTCAGGTGGCCGCCCGCTTTGGGGCGGCTACCTGAGCAGTTACTCGTAATCTTAATCTTCGGAGCAGCGATTATGAGTACGATTAAGATTACGCAAAAATGTCTCACCCCTGTTTCATACCGTTGCTTTTGAGCCAGCGGCCAACCTGAACCCTGGTTTCTCAGGTCAGAAAAGATGAATCAACAAGCATTTTACCGTCCTGAACACCGGCGTCGCAGCGAAGCCTTCAGGTTGTTTTATGACCGGGGGCGGTCGCCGTCATTCCATGATCATCAAGCGCCTCGATATCGCGCTGCATTTCGGCGAAACATTCGGGACAGAGCCCGTGCGTGAGCATCGCCAGCGAATGGTCGCCGAGATAATCGTCGATTTGCTCCCATTTCTCCGTACTCAGACGGATCCGGTGACAGCTCGAACAAACCGTCAGCAATCCGCGAATGATATGCCGCTGCTGTTCGTAAGTGTATCCGACCGTGATCAGGGCGGTGACCGCAATGCCGATCGTCAACGCCCAGGCATGCAGCAGATTCGGGGGCTGGGGCGAAGCATGCAGCCAGAGCGCCGAAAGGTCGTAAAACTCGCTAACCCAGACCACCAGCGCCAGCAGCAAGAAACAAAGCCCCTGCCACAACGCCACGTGCAACAGGGCATGCCGCCTGTAGCGCCGATGCACGTGTAAGCGTGGCTTCATAAACTCCGGCCCTTTCACCATCCGCGCCGTCGCGCGTCGCAACTTCAGGGCTGCGCGTCCGGACCCGCGCGCTGCGGCGAGACCGCCAGCGGTCCCTTGACATTGGCGCTCTTGCGCAGTCCTTCGATGAAGGTCTCGAATTTATCCTTCTGCCCCTGGCTCTTCAGATAAAGGCGAATCTTGGCGCGCACTTCGCTGAGCGGCGTCACCGAGGCCGGCGTGTGTTTGACCACCTTGATGATATGGAAACCGAAGGGCGTTTCGACCACCGGCCCGATCGCGTCCGGGGCCTGACTGAAGGCCGCGTCTTCGAAGGGTTTCACCATCTGGCCGCGGGTGAAGCTGCCCAAATCGCCGCCGCGCGCCTTGCTCGGGCAGTCCGAGGTGGCCATGGCGGTCTTGGCGAAATCCAGCTTGTTGTCCGCCAGCTGTTTCTGCAGCGCTTCGGCGGCGGTCTTGCGCGCGGCCTTCTCGGCCGGAGTGTTGGTTTCCGCCACCGTCAGCAGAATGTGGCGCGCCTGGACGGTTTCGGGCGAGGCGAAACGATTGGTGTCGGATTTGTAAAAGGCTTCCACGGCGGCATCGTCCGGATCGGCAACCGGACAGGCGACATCGACGAGTTTCTTCATGCGCAGCTCGGTAACGAGGTTGCTGCGGAATTCCGCCATCGACAGGCCGTCTTTGGCCAGCGCACTCTCAAGCGTCATGCCGGGCGGCAGCGTTGTTTGGATTTCGCCGATGGCGTTGGTCGCGTCGGCCTCCACAACTTCAATCTTCCGCTTTTCGGCTTCCTGGCCGAGCAGCGTACGCACGACAAAACGATCGGCGATCTGCTGCCGGAAACGCGGCATGAGCTGCGCTTGCTGTTCGGGCGTCAGGCTCGCCTGTCCGCCCAGCATGCGCGCGATCTGACCATCCGCCTCGCCCGCCGTCAGTTCGGCTCCGCCGACCGACACCAGCACGGTTGCGGGATCCATCGGTTTCTCAGCGGCTACCGGAAGTTCCATGACTTTCGCCGGCGTCTTCACCTTGGCCGCGGCGGCCGCCTGGGGTTTATCCTTGGGCGTACAGCCGATGACCGCGCTCAGCACCGCCACTCCAGCCATTGTCGCCACGATCGTCGCCCAGCCCTGTTTTATTGATGCGTCCTGCATATTGTTACCTCACTGCGGCCTTTCCGGCCATTCTTCCCCCGGACGAAGCGCCCCGCCCCGTTACCTAAGGAAAGCGGATATTATAAACTGATCCCGTTGCGACGGCTAGCTCGATTTTCATAGTTTTCACTTGTCGCCCAGCAGGCGATCCAGGTTCTCGAAAGGACTGACGATAGGCGACGGGCCGCGGCCGCCGTTCGGGGACCGGACATCGCCCATACCGCCGAAATTGCCCGCGTCGTGGGCATCATCGTGGCAATAGAGACAGAGCAACTCCCAGTTGCTCCCGTCCGGGGGATTATTTTCGTGATTACGGTCCATGTGGTGCACCGTGAGTTCCCGCAACCGCTTTCCCGAAAATTCGCGCCCGCAGCGCGCGCAGACATGCGGAAACAATTTAAGCGCCCGCATCCGATACCCCTGCTGCCGGAGATCCACGTCGCGGTGGAGCTCGGCCAGCAATTGCGCCTTGCGCCCGGCATCAGGCTGAGGTTTGAACGACGACATAATAAACCTTCAGCGCAGAATGCCACCCCGAAAACGGGGAAGCAATAAAAAAGGGCGTATTCCGCGCTTGACTGTCGCGGGGCGAGCAAAAGCGGACAAGTTGTGCGCGATCAAAAGCGGAATTCTGCTGAAGAGGGGTTGACAGGGCAGAAAGCTGTGCGAGAGAGTGGCGGCGGCATTGACAAGATAGGGCTCTGCGGGAGCGCAACCTG
>CAIYGI010000245.1 GCA_903925685.1 uncultured bacterium | reverse complement strand
GCGACTGAAGTCCGCTGAACCGCTGACCGCCCAACGCGCAATACCGCTGCCCATCAAGCGGCACCCCGCCCCCCGTCCGACAAGGTCAACCCCGCACACCTCGTAATTCAGGCCAATTTAGGAGTTTTGCAAAAGGCTCTGGTGTATAAAACGATCGACCGCTTCCCGGATCAACTTGCACCGTACGGTGATTTCGCAACCGTGGGCGCGGGATTGACGCTCTCGACGGCTTCGATTGCCCAGGACAAGACAACCTCCTCGCCAAGCATTGCGAGCCCGTTCGGCATCTTGGAATTGAACGAAACACCGAAATCTGAGCGCATGATCGTACCTGACATGCGAAAACCCAGCCGGTGTTCTTCCTTAAAACCCGGCCCGTAGCCTCCGAAGAGCAGGCGCATCGAGACCTCGCGGGCCGTGCCGCGAATGCTCAGTTTGCCAGTGACTGTCGCGTTCTTCCCGTCCGCATCAGGCGTGACTTTGGTGCTTTCGAAGCGGGCTTTCGGGAAGCACTGCGAATCGAAAAAGTCCGGCGAGAGCAGATGCTTGTTCCGATCGCCGTTTGCCGTATTGATGCTGAGGATATCCACCTCGCCGGTCACGGTCAGCGACGAGAGGTGTTGCGGGTCCATTGTGACCTTGCCGGAAAAGGCGTCGAATCGTCCGGTAAAATCCGCGTAAAGGTGGCGAATGCTGAAACCCCTCGAAACAGAAGATGCCGTTCACCCACCAGGCGGACACCCGGCGGAAGTGTGCTTGGCGCAACGATGCCAATCCCGGCGTCTATTTATTGACAGGCGGCTGTCCGGGGCTGCCGGAATGGAACTCGATGTGCCTGATCAAATCGGCTTCGGTGAATGGTTTGATCAGGTAGCCGCGGACGCCGAACTTGAACATCATGTCGATCACCTGGCGGTTCACGTAAGCCGTGACCAGAATCGCCTTGGTGCGCATGGGGCGTTTGACGTTCTTCATGAACCAGACGCCGTCATGTTCCGGCATATTGAAATCCACCAGGATGAAATCGTACTCCCCGCTCTCCGCCAGCGGGATCGCATCCACGGCCTTTTCCACGCCGAGCGCTTCGTGTCCATGCCGGACCAGGATTTCCACCACCTGTTCCCGGAATTCCTTGTGGTCGTCCAAGACGAGAATTTTCACTGGCTCATCGCTTTCCAACTTTCTGCTGCAGAATCACGCTATCCGCCAATCCGCAACATCGACCTAGACCAGGATGATGTTGTTGAAGGTGCCGAGGCCGTTGATTGCCAATTCGGGACAGTTGGGATCAGTGCACCATTCGCTGTTCACGATAAACTTGTATTCATGCGGTCCCTCCGGAAGAACCAGCGCGATTTCGTAAACTCCGCTCGCCGGGTTGTCGCGCATGCGGTGCCGCCTGGCATCCCAATTGTTGAAACTCCCCGCCAGATAGACCTCGCTGCCGGGCGCCGCCGCGACTTTGAAGCCGACTTTTTTGCTTTTTGCCTTTTTCGCCTTTCCTGCTCCAGCGTCTCGATTCATAAAAACCTCCTTGTTATGTCACTCCAAATTGGCGTGACGGGTTCATAATCGACGAAACGGCGGATTTCTCCCATCAGGCAGTGGATGATCGCGGGTCTCTAAAAACCCTAGGCCGCGGGCCCTTGCAAGGGAAGCCGCAGGACGAAGGAATAAGGCGCAACGGCGCAGAGCTTGCCGCAGAAAGTCCTGTATCGTGACGGCAAGACAGGAAATCGCGAACACTCCGACAACATAAGGTTCCTGAATCTCAGGCCGTGTTGGTGGCTATTAAGACAAAGGGGCTGCACCAACCGGGCATGTCCCCTGACGAACCTCGCGAAAGATCCGATCCATTTCGTCGATCATGCGGTCAATATGAAAACGCTGCGCGATGCGCTCGCGGGCGCCGGCGCCGTGGCTGCGGCAGAGGGCGGGCGAGGCGGCGTAAAGCGACAGCGCCGCCGCCAGCGCCGTCTCGTCGCGCGGAGGCACCACCGCGCCGCAGATACCGTCCTCCACCAATTCCGGCAGGCCCCCGACCGCGCTCACCACCGCCGGCACGCCTTGCGCCATGGCTTCCATCACGGAACGGCTCAGTCCCTCGTCGCGCAGCGTCGGCATCACAAACAGATCGCAAAGACCAGCCAGCGCCGCGGCATCGGAACGCGCCCCGGTGAAAATAATCTGCAGCCGCCGTCCAGCATCCGACGCCGCGCGCATCGCTTGCGCGGCCATGCCCGGCAACCGCGGATCGCGCACCTTACCCACCAGCAGGGCTGTAACAGGGACCGCCGCCTTCAAGCGCCCCAGCGCGCCGATCAGCACGTCCACCCCTTTGATCGGACGCAGCGCGCCGGTAAAGCCCACGAGAAAGGCATCCTCGGCAATGCCCAGCGCCGCGCGAGAGAGAAAAGCAGGTGCCAGATGAGAGATGGAAGGTGGAGGGTGGAAGGTGGAGGGTGGAAGTAGTGCGGGGGGAGAGCGTTCTGCACGCGGCAGGTTCACATACCAGGAGGGATCCTGGCCCAGGTAAACGCGCACTAGCCGTTTGGGGGAGACGCCGTGGGCAGTCAGATGACGAAGCACGGCGTTTGACAGGCAGACCACGCGGGCACAGCGCGGATGAAAGTAGGTCAGCCAGTTCGCCGGATCCCAACGGCTGATCCGTCCCAGCGTGCCGCGGAAGCCGATCACCGGCACGCGCAGGCCGCGGCGGGAGGGGGTAAGGGTGGAAGGTGGAAGGTGGAAGGTGGAGGGTGGGAGGATATGGGTGGAAGGTGGCGGGTGGAAGGTGGAGGTCAGGGGGCGGCGCGTGGCTTGGAGGGATATTGACAGACCTTTGGTCGTGGGGGCGTAAATCAGGTCGGCGCCGAATGTTTTGATGCGCTCGCGCACCAACCGCACGGTACGCCAGTCGAGTTTGCTGCGAATCGCGCAGGTGGTGACCGCCAAGCCCGCGGCGCGAAACTCCGCCGCCCGCGGTTCGGCGGGATCGCAAACCACCTCGATCTCCCACCCGCGCGCCTTGAGCCCAAGCCACAGCGCGGCCTCAGAACGATCGCTGGTCCATGTTACGGCAAGCAGGCGCATGAGAATAAGAACATTGCGGAAAACGTCACATCAAACTTACGAAGGCCGCGAGTCCGGACAAAACAAGCAGAACGCCCGAGATCGTATTGACCCATTTGAGTCCGCCCGACTTCAGCTTTTTTTTGAAATATACGGCAATGTAACCAAGCGTCAGAAACCACAGACAGGAACCCAGAAGCACCCCCAGAACAAGAATGCACGCCGAAGCGACGGTCAGCTTATACCCCATCCCGAAGGCGGCGAAGACAGCGACAAAGGCAAAGATGGTCACCGGATTGGTAAGTGCGAGGAGCAGCGCGGAGATATACGATCCCAACAAGCTATTGCTGTTGGCGGGAAGCGTGGGATCCTTGAACGTGGCATGGAATGTCTTGATTCCAAGAAACAAAAGGATTCCACCGCCGACCAGACGCAACCAAAAATGCTGGCTGGCGATCGCATCCGAGACAAAGGTGAGACCGAACGCCCCGATGCTGCCGTACAGCGCATCCGCGGTTGCAGCCCCCAGGCCGATGATCAGGCCGTGCGTGTGGCCCTCCGCCAGCGTTTTGCGGATGCACATTATTCCGGTCGGCCCGACAGGCACCGCCATCGCAAAGCCAATAATCAGCCCTTTTAGAAAAAAGATCGGATCCATGCTTCCTCAATCGCCGGTTGCATCGCAAGCACAAGCCTGCCGGTGCTTCGAGATCGTTATGCTTGATCCGATACCGGCGACGCCGCGGCGATACGCCGTGGTCAGAGCATAACCGCGCCGGGCGGGCCGCGCAACCATCGTTTCGGCGAGTGTCGCGGTTACTTTTTGTCCAACACCTTGCGGACCTTGCGGGCGAGATGCTTGCGCGTGAAGGGTTTCCCGATAAATTCCGTGTTCTGCGCCAGTACGCCGCGCTGGGCAATCACGTCCGCCGTATAGCCGGACATGTACAACACCCTGGCATCCGGCTTGATCGCGCGGATTCGCTGCGCCAGCTGTTTACCGTTCATATCGGGCATGACCACGCCCGTCAACAACAGATGGATTTCGTGTTCGTAGATCATCCCAAATCCGCATCATCCCAAATCCGCATTGAAAACAGCCCTTGGCCTATGTTAAAATCAACAAAGATATCACGCACGACCTAACTTTCAGCATGAACCCCAACCCAATGCAGAACTGGAACGCGGAAATCGCTCAATTCGTCGAAGCCGCCCATCGCACCGCGGAACACGGTCTGGTGCGCTGCAGCAGCGGAAATCTATCCTGGCGCTTGAATGATGAACTGTGCCTTGTGACGGCCACACACAGCTGGCTCGGGAAACTCATGCCGGAGCAGGTGGCCATCTGCCGGGTCGCGGACGGCGCACCGGTGAACAACGTCAAACCCTCCGTTGAAGCCGGTTTCCACGTCGGCGTTTTGGGCTCCCGGCTGGATATCCGCGTTGTGCTGCACTTCCAGTCGCCCGCCGCCACCGCGTTTGCCTGCAGGCGCGACGCCGGGACGGTCGACTACGCGGTCATTCCCGAGATCCCGGTCTATGTCGGCCCCGTCGCCGTCGTGCCATACCTGCCCCCCGGCTCCGCCGAACTGGCCCAGGCCATCGTCGCAGCCTTGGCGGGTCGCAATCTGGCGCTGCTGCGCAATCACGGCCTCGTCACGGTTGGACGCGATCTGGACGACGCGCTGCAAAAGGCCTCATTTTTCGAACTCGCCTGCCAAATTCTGCTCGCCGCCGGCGATCAGGCGCAGGCGCTTCCCGATTCCGCCGTGCGCGCGCTCCAAAATATCGGCCACGGCTGAGTTGCAAAGCGTTCTGGACAGCCACCCCACCCAGCATTTACACTTGCCCTCGTACTTCCAGAAGCGGGAGTAATTCAGTGGCAGAATGTCAGCTTCCCAAGCTGAACGTCGCGGGTTCGATCCCCGTCTCCCGCTCCACCATTAACCCCTGAAAACACCGCGATTACCTAAGCAAAAGCGCATATTTAAGCGTTTGCCCGTTTCGATGCCTTCAATCCAATGCGTTGCATTTCTACCCATTGCGTGATATCATCTCGTCATAATCTCGGCACTGTCAGCTTGCGAAAAAAAGCTACAATCGGGATAGGCGGTGCAGACTGTCCTGTGGTAGACACGAACGGTGGGTAGGTATCCCGACGCCCCGATGCCCGACATGGCGTTCGCCAGCGCACCCGCGCCGGCATAGCCCTGGGTGAATATTCACGCTTGTGTTGCCTTCCGTGTCTGTTTCCAATCCGACAAACCGCTCAACGCGTCCACGCCGTATAGGTTGTCGCGGCCGGCACGCATGGCGCAGTGGCCGGCCTGTTCGATGGTCATCCCCTCGAGCATGGCGGTGAGGAAACCCGCGACGGCGCAGTCGCCAGCACCGCAAGCGTTCCGGAAGCGCGCGCGATCCACGGGGAGCGGCGCAGCCCAGAGTTCGCGTCCGCTCCAGTTGGCGGACGGCAGGCGGAGCGCGGTGGCGGCGGTCAGCGCGGAAACGTCGGCCGTGCGAAGGTAGGCGCCGCGGTGACCGGCCTTGATCAGCACCACCTTCACGCCCATGGCCAGCAACTGGTCGCCCAGTTGGCGATAGAGATCGCGCGGCACGGCATCGATCAGGTCGCCGCCGCAGGCGCGTGCCATCAGGCGGGTGTAGGCGGCGGGCTCCAGCATGCAGAGGATCTCCTCGATGCTGGGGACGAAGATATCCGTGTGCGGCAGCGTGGCAGCCAGCAGCCGGCGCCAGTCCACCTTCCCTGCGGCGCTGTCCGGATCCGGCAGCGTGAGATCAAGCGACGTGGCGACGCCATGTTTGCGCGTGCGCGCAAACATTTTCTGCAATTCACAGCCATTGTCCGCAAACATGGAGGCCATCAGTGTTGGGTAGCCGAAATGAAAGAGGCGGCTCCGCTGCACAGCATCCCACTCGACGTCCTTGGCGGTGAAGATGCCGTTGCACCCGGGGTCTTCCAGAAACATGCGATCCGTGCCGGGTGGCGCGAGCACGATACCGTAGGCGGTGCCGGCGCGACGCGTGCGCCGGATGCCAGCCTCCGCGCGGTGTTCGCGCAGCAGTTGCAGCACCAGATCACCCAGCGCGTCGTGCCCGACCAACCCCTGGAGCGCCACACGCTGCCCGAAGCGCTGCATGGACAAGCCGGTGTTGGGGACCACGCCGCCAAGCGAGAGGGTGAGCCCCTCGGTCTGCAGCAGCTTCCCAGGGCGAAGCAGTTCCGCCAGCGGCGCGGGGCGCAGCGAGCGCGGGAATCCCGGCGCGAGATCCACGCCAATGTAGCCGGCAACGACGGCGTCGATGGTGGGTTTGGTTTTCATAGTCGTTTGGTGGCCGCAAAGAGCGCGTGCGTAGTACATATCCGGGTTCAGCAGTTCAAGGTTCAACGGTTGAGGAGGTCACGATTGGAGGGACAGTGCGTCGTTGTTTCTCAACCCATGACCTGTGACCCTCTCAACCGATGAACCGCTCACACAATCCCCACCCCCAGCAGACCGCACAGATCCTTGAGCGCTTCCGTGTTGTCGCCGTAGGAGAGGATGTAGTGCTGGCCAAGGACCTTCTGGACAAAGTCATCCACCGGCCCGTCCAGGTCGATCTCCAGGCTCGGCAACCGCGGCGCAGGCGGCGCCCAGCCGCACTCCTCCCACGGGCGCGGCTTCCGGGCCGTGCCGGTGACCAGGTGCAGGCTGTAGCGGTCGCCGGTGTAGGTGAGGCGCGCGAGCGTGACGCGGCCGGTCTTGATCCGCGACACGTTCAGCAACCCCTCGCCCAACTTTCCAAAGGCGGACGGCGCCACGGTCACGGGTCCGGCCACAACCTCACCCGGCACGTAATCCGGCACGCCCATGAGCATGCCCTTCTTCGTGAATTCGTAGAACTCCAGGTAGGCGGCGATCTGGCCGGTCACGTATCGCGTCATGAGCTGCGTGACCGCGCCCATGGTGTCGTTCTCCGGGATCGTGCAGACGCCGTCCTTCTCCCCGAGCAGCATGAACACGGGCGCCGGCGGGAACTGCAGCAGCTTCTTCACGCCGTCCACGTCGCACAGCGAAACCGCCTCGTAGCCGCGCTCCGCGACCTTGCCGCTGACGGCGAGGTAAAGCTCGGCGGCCTTCCGGACCGTCGCGTCCGCCGCCGACTTCCGGAACTTCCACCGCTGCCGCATCCCCTTGCAGCAGTCGGCAACCGCCCGCGGGTCCAGCTTCGCGATGCCCTGCACCATCTCGAGCATCTCGAAGACTTCGACCTCCGGGCCGATCTTCGCCCGCAGCGACATGCCGTCGTGCAGCGTGGCATAGAGGTTCATATCGCGATACCCCATCAGGCCGATGCGCGCACCGCGCAGGCGGGCGGCGGCCTGCGCCGCACGGGCGAAGCCCAGAATCTTCGACATGTCCGGCGGCGCGTCGAGGTAGTCGACGACATACTTGAACCGGTATCCCATGTCCTGCATGGTCTTGCGGAGCGCCGTGGTGCCGGCCTGGTCGGCGGTGGTAACCACGCGGCCACGTTCCTTCCATCCGGCGAGCCCCCAGAGCAGCATGGGCTTGTGCGCAAAGCGGTCGGCCACCGCGATGACGGCGTGGGACGGGATCCACCCGGCCACGCAGACGATCAGCAGGTCAAACTCCCGTGCCGCAAGTTCCGCGCCGGCGCGTGCCACGTCCCTGCCGGCCGGGTCGTCGCTCACGGGCGCAGTGACGACCAGCTCGACGCCGAGTTTCTCGAGCCGTTTCCGCGCCTCGCGGCATTTGCGCTCGATAACCTCGCGCGGCGTGTTGATTTCGCCGAAGCCGACAAAGCCGGCGCGGATGGCGGGCATGTTCATATTATTGATAAGAAAGCGCTTTTCGGCCGGTACCGGTCCACACAGGCCGAAAGCAGGCCAGAACCGGCGTGACGCAGCGATGTCATGTGGATAGCCTGTCAGAAGTGCGGATAAACGTCAAGGCACCACAAACCAGCGGCTTTGAGGCTTTAAGGGGGCAGCCCTCAAGGCAATAAACAATACGAGTAACTGCTCAGGTAGCCGCCCCAAAGCGGGCGGCCACCTGAGAGTGAATGGCGGTGCGTCCGAACCCGGCGCGTGGGCGAGGCTCACGAGGTGTTGACCGCCGGCACAAAGGGGTTGCCGAGGAACACGCGTTGC
>CAIYGI010000244.1 GCA_903925685.1 uncultured bacterium | reverse complement strand
GTCGCTGACGATGACTCCACCGCATCTGTTCGTAGATTGGCTGTGTCCGATTCTGGTAGCGGTGGGACAGATACCGATATGGACCGTGCAAAACCGGGTTCTTTTCGGCCCGACAGCGGCAGTTCGGGTTGCCACAACGGCATAGTCACGGGATCGTCCATGCCGCCCCTGAAATGCCTCGCCTACGGCCTCCTACTCAGCCTCCTCCCCACTGTCTGAATCGAAGGGACTTTATGATTGCCGAGAGCACCGCTTTCACGCATACTGATCAATAATGAAACGACGCGCTGGTCAATTGGAGGTTGTATGAGCCCGACGGAAGATCCCAAGCCCGAGCCTTTAAAGAATGTGCCCGCGTCTCATCCTCCGGCGACTGATCACGCCCCGACGCCTGCCCACGAGCGCCAGGCGTACTACTCCGAGGCCTCCTATTACGGCGCCTATGGTGCGACCGGTCAATTGGGCGGCGAAGCCTCGGTTCTGGGCGCCTTGAGTTTTGCGCGGATGTTCCGTCTGGTCCTGCGCAAGTGGAGCACGATGGCGCTGACGATAACTTTGGGCGCCGTCACCGCCTGGGTGTACCTGCAATACACCGCGCCCGTCTATCGGGCCACCTCGACGATCGAAATGAGCCTGCGCAAACCGCGCATCATGGACCATGCCAGCGCGGTCATCGATGACGTCAGGATCAGCGACGCGGAAGATATTTTGAATACGCGACTGGCCAAGATCAGGAGCCCCGCCATGGCAAAACCGGTCGTCGACCAGGTGCGCGCGCTTTACCCGCGGCTGCAAATTGACAATGACAAACTTGCGTCGATCGCGATGAGCGGCGTTGAGGTAGTCCTGCAGCGCCATTCGCGGCTGGTAACGATCGCCGCCGAATGCGAGCAGCCCGAAGTGGCCGTGGCCGTCGCCAACGCCTATGCGCAGGCGGCGGAGGCGTCGGTGTTCGACGAGAACAGGATTGCCTCGGAAAGCGCGGTCGCGTGGCTCAAGGCGCAGGCCGAGCAGCAACGCAAGGTGGTTGAAAAGGCCGACCAGACAATCCTGGACTTCCGCACCCGGCACCAGGTGGACACGCTGGCCAGCCAGAAGAAGATCGTCGAGTCCTCGCTCGGCGAGTTCAACCAGGCGCTCGTGCTCGTGCAGAGCGAGGAAGCCAAGTCGCGGGAATTGCTGAAGACGCTGGAAAACCTGTCCACTCACGGCGAAACGCCCGGCGCGATGCCGGACGCCATTCCGCGCGCCTCGGAAATCGCGGATGCGAGAACCCGCCTCCAGGCGGCGCTGGCGCAGAGAGGCGTGTTGCTGGCGCGTTATACCGAACATCATCCGGAGGTCGTCGCCCAGGACAAGGTGATCGCCGGCTTGCGGGAGCAGTTCGGCGCAGTCATCGAACGCGCCAAGGAGACCGCCGCCGCCAACCTGGCGCTGCTGAACAAACAGAGCGCCAGCCTGGACGCCAAAAAACAGGAGCAGGCCGTCCAGAGCGGGGCGCTGGAGATCAGAATCAGCGAAATCCGCATGCAGTTGGAACAACTGGAGCGCGAACGATCTGCGAACGAACTCAGCTATCGCGGCATCTTGAACCGCATCGAGGAAGCGCGCCTGGCCGCGGACGAGACCACCACCGCCATCAAGATCGTCGAACAGGCCCGCTTCCCACGCCAGCCGGTCATGCCGCAGCCGTCGCGCGTGATTGCGCTGGGAGTGACGCTCGGATTGCTCGCAGGTGCGGGCTTGGTGCTGCTCACGTTCGTTCTGGAGGACCAGATTGTTTCGTCGGACGACATCGAGAAGAACCTTGTGTTGAAGGTGCTGGCGCTGATTCCATATGTAAAACACATGCGCCGCGAACAACTTGCGCTGGCGTCGGAACACGCCGCCTTCAGCCAGATGGCGGAGGCTTTCGCCGGGTTGCGGGGACTGCTGGAATCGCCGCCGTATCGCGAACACTCGAATGTGATATTGATTGCCAGCACCTTTCCCGAGGAGGGCAAGACCATCACCGCCTGCAATCTGGCGCTGACCTATGCCAACAGCGGAGTGCGCACACTGCTTGTCGATTTCGACCTGCGCCGGCCGCGTATTGGACGTATATTCAAAGCGCCCCCGGAAGCGCTTAGCCTGATGCATTCGCTGCACGATGGCGAGAGCGCTGCATTCGACCGTCTGCCGATTCATGCGAATCAGGCCAATCTGGACCTGGTCGTCAGCCGGGCCTCTGGAACGATCAGCTCGGCCAGCGTAATGAGCCTGGGCAGCGTGCAGGCCTTCGTGTCCTGGGCCAGCCAGCATTACGACCGGGTGATCATCGACTCCTCGCCCTTGGGCGTGGTGAGCGACTCGATTGTGCTCGGAAGTCTGGCGGGGTGCGTCATTCTGGTTTGCCGTCCAAGCAAGAGCCGCATCAGCTCCACACGCGCCGCTATGCGCCAGTTTAACGAAACCGGCGGGCGACTGGTCGGGATCGTCGTCAACGATGTGGATTTCAGCCGCAGCGTCTGGTTCAGCAATTACGACTACCGCCACTACGGACGCGATTACCATTACAATTACGCCACGGCCGCGGCGGAAGAAGAACGAACAGCGTCGAATAAGCCCCAGGAGGGGTAGCAGGACGGCGGGACAAATCGTCAGTATTCCGGCCACCCTCCGGATGACGGCGATTTGGTGCGGCGATTTGGTGCTTGCTTGGCGCGGCGATTTCTGACAAATATACCCGCTTTGTCGGTGGGCGCCTGTGAAACCGTCCACAAACGGACGGCGGCGGGATGGCCCGTGGAACCCAAATAATGAGCAAACCAACAACTAAACCTATGACCGAAACGAAGAAGATCACCAAACGCGCGGCGGCAGCCGCCGCGGCAGCGGCCGCCATTCCCGTGGACAACGAACGCGCGGCGATGGAAAAACTTTACGCGGACACCATGAAGAACCTGACCGAAGGTTCCGTGATCCCCGGCAAAATCCTGGAAATCAGCGGCGACGACGTGGTGGTCGACATCGGATCGAAGTCCGAAGGCATCATTCCCCTGGCCGAGTTCAAGGGGATCGAAGATCTCAAGCCCGGCGACGTGCATGACGTGCTCATCGAGAGCATGGACGACGAAACCGGCACGATCAAACTGAGCTACCAGAGGGCCAAGGAACAGCAGCGCTGGAACCGCGTGGTGGCCAACTGCAAGGAAGGCTCGGTCGTCAAAGGCATTGTCCAGGGACGCGTGCGCGGCGGCCTGCTGGTGGACGTGGATGGCATCGAAGCATTCCTGCCCGGATCGCAGGTCGATATCGTGCCGGTGCAGAACCCGGACGACTACCTCAATCGCGAATTCGAGTTCAAGATCATCAAGATCAACTCCGACCGCAAGAACATCGTCGTCTCCCGCCGCGAGCTGATCGAGGACCAGCGCCGCGGCCGCAAGCGCGAACTGCTGACCGAGTTGAAGGTCGGCCAGTTGCGCCCCGGCGTAGTCAAGAACATCACCGATTTCGGCGTTTTCGTGGATCTGGACGGCATGGACGGCCTGCTGCATATCACCGATATGAGCTGGGGCCGCCTCAACCATCCCTCGGAACTCGTCAAGGTCGGCGAACCGATCGAGGTCATGGTGCTGGACGTGAACCTGGAGAAGGAACGCGTCTCGCTGGGCCTCAAGCAGCGGCAGCAGAATCCCTGGGACAACATCGAGAACAAGTATCCGGTCGGCAGCCGCCTGCGCGGCAAGGTCGTCAGCCTGATGCCGTACGGCGCCTTCGTCGAACTGGAACCGGGCGTCGAAGGCCTGGTGCACGTCTCGGAAATGTCCTGGACCAAGCGCGTCGTGCGCGCCTCGGACGCCCTCAAGGTCGCCGAGAGCGTGGCCGTCGTCGTGCTGACCGTGAACAAGGCGGATCAGAAGATCGGCCTGGGCATGCGGCAGATGGAGGAGAACCCCTGGGACGGAGTGCGCGGCAGTTATCCGATCGGCACCCGCGTCACCGGCACGGTCCGCAACCTCACCAGCTACGGCGCCTTCATCGAACTGGAGGACGGCATCGACGGCATGGTGCATGTCTCGGACATGTCGTGGACCCGCAAGGTCAACCACCCCTCCGAAGTGCTCAAGAAGGGCGACAAGATCTCGGCCGTCGTGCTCGAGGTGGATCCCGACAACCAGCGCATCAGCCTCGGTCTCAAACAGGCCCAGGACGATCCCTGGTCCTCGATCGCCGCGCGCTACAAAATCGGCCAGATGGTCAAGGGCAAAGTCACCAAGCTGGCATCCTTCGGCGCCTTCGTGGAACTGGAGGATGGCATCGACGGTCTGGTGCATATCTCGCAGATCAGCGAAGACCGCGTGGAGAAGGTCAAGGATGTCCTCAAACTCGGACAGGAGGTGCAGGCGCGCGTCGTGCGCATCGACGAGGTCGAACGCAAGATCGGCCTGAGCATCAAGGCCGCGGCAGTCTCCGATGCGGACTTCGTCGTCAAGGACGAGATGCTCCAGGGCCTCGGCCCCGGCGAGGACCTCGGCGACCTGGCCGGCGTGCTGGATGCGGCCTTCGGCGCCAAGCCCAACGAGGACTGGCACCCGGGCGAGAAAGCCGCGAAAGACGCGGCCTCCGACAAGGACGAGAAAGCCGGATAATCCGCCACAAACAGGCAACGCGAGGCGCGTCCGACGAAAGTCGCGGCGCGCCTTTTAATTTCAGTCAGTCCACTCCACGCGAACCTTGTTGTCGTATGTCCCGCAGGCAACAACTTTCCGCATATCGCCCGGATAGTTTTTCCTCTTGTAGGCAACCTTCAGGATCGCCGACATTGGCATTTTCGCTGAATCGATCATCGTTCATTGCCCCACTGCCATTTTCGTTTGGTCTATGGCGTGAACTTGAAAAAATCGAGATTACGCACCTATATCTTATGCCCCGGAAAACGCGCCGGGCCAGCCGCCTTGGGCTTCGATTGCCTGGTCAATTCCTGTCATCAGCCGAATTGTTTCATTCAGGGCGACGACGATCTTCTGGTAGTGCTGGATGTCTTCGTATGTCAGGGTGCGGCCTTTACGGTCTTTGAGCCACTTTCCGCAAACTTGATAGCCGCCGACGTGGAAGTTCCAAACCACCGCCGGCACGCCGCCGAAATACTGGGTGGAGTTGATCCAAACGCGACCGGTCCCCTTGGAGGGACGCGCTCCGTCGCGTCCGTCTTCTGGCGTGAAACTCACCTTCTCGACGGCATCGGTTCCCTTCTCGGGGAATTCCGTCATGAGGTCATTGAGTTTCGGCGATTCCATGATATGCAAGCCGACAAGTTCGCCGCCCAAGACGGCCAGCCGGAAAAACAGATCGCGGTTGCTCGTGAGCGGCAGGCGCGGGAAGTCAATCTTCAGAAACTCGGCGTAACGCGTACGATAAGTCGGCGAATGAAAGACGGCGTAGGCGTAGTGGAAGATGTCCTCGGGGGTGAAAGTCGTGGCACAGGCAACTTGCCCGTGACTCGCTGGCACGGGCGGGACGCCCTTGCCACCGTCAAAACTCAGTCCCAATCTCTTCTCCATCTCCGCGATGAATATGGGGTTGATGTTCGGACGACGGCCAGTTGAAGCGTCTAGTTCGTCGGCTGAGGGATAGAGGTAAAGCGGAAAAGCAGTGCCAATGTCATAGGGTGATACCAAATCCTTGCCTATCAAACAGTCTGACACGAACAAAGCCCCCGTCTCCCCACGTCTGCTTTGACGCAGACAAGTCAGAGCAAGGTTGCCACCGCCCAACATGTTACGCATAACGGGGTATCCCGGTGTGCCGATAAATCCCCTCGACTGCCCGCTGTACCATGTATGACGCACATCAAAAGGCCGATAAAGGATGCACTGGAAAAAAGACTCATCCTTGTTCGTTGTGACATCCGTCTTGGCTTTGAGTACCTGCCAATCACGACTGTCCACCGGTTGGTCGTATTTCACTCGCAGGTCGGCTTCCGGGAGTTTTCTGAAATCATCCACTACCTTTCGTATTCCGTCTTCAGTAAAGTGAATCGAGAGACCATCGCGTTCGGTCTTGATGGCATTGCCCGAAACGACAAAGGCCTCCCGTAGTGAAAACGCTCCCTCATACTCTTTTTGCAAATCGAAATCCTTCGGCACGAAGAAGAAATACGGTTCGACGGGTTTCAGTTCCTGCCACGCGGTCGTTCTGGCATCGTTCTGCCAGAGCCAGTTGTACTTGCCGCCGGTGAGTCGGTCACCCTCGTAGATTTCGCGCCGTCCCCACAAGTCAGCGTGGAATACGCGGGCCAATGTAGACGAGGCGTCTCGCCTCGTCTGACTTGGAGGGATGGGTTCCACGCCGTCCGCGGCCGGGGTGGAACCCGGCCCTCCAGTCGTATTGGCGCCAACCTTCACCGCCAGGAGAATGGACACGCCCACGGTGATGTCAAAAACGTTCTCGTCTTTGCCGCCATCCGGGGCTTTTTCCTGCTTCTTGGAGTTGCCATGCAGGTCAAGAACGTAGATCTCGTCGAACGTTTGCATCAGCGCCTGCCGCATGCGGCGGTGGGTGATGCCGTCCAGATAACTGTTGTTGGTGATGTAGCCGAGGACGCCGTGGCCTGTTTGCTCAATGCGCCACTGGGCGAAACGTATGAACTTGATGTAATCGTCGTCGAGATTCAGCTTCTTTTCGTTCAAGTCCCGCTTGTAGTCCTTGAGCAGGTTCAAAATCCACTCCCCGCGATTCATGCGCCCGAAGTTTGCATATGGCGGATTGCCGAGCACCACAGGGGCATTTCATCTGTAGCGGCGTGGATGTGTGCCAGCAAGGGTTGATGGCGAAATGACTGGACAAGATTCCGGCTTTCCGCTACAAGAGCGGCATGGAACTACACACATTTGCCCATGAACCGGAGATTCTCAAGCGC
>CAIYGI010000243.1 GCA_903925685.1 uncultured bacterium | reverse complement strand
CTACAACAATGTCGGCCGCATGACGCAATCGCGGGAACCCAACGGCTATCAGGTTGCGCTCGCCTACACCAATGGAGGGTTCGATGTTGCCAGCATGACGGAGGGAACGAACCTGCTGCTGACGATGAGTTACACGACCAACCGGGACGTGGCTGCCGTCACCAACGCGCTCGGCCAGGCTACCCGCTTCGGGTACGACAACCTCGGACGGCTGACGAATGCGGTGGATGCCCTGGGCACGCAGAACACGCTCGAATACGGCGCCGACTACCGGCTTTCGGCGGTCAAGCGCGCGGGAGCGGTGCTCTGTTCGATTCAATACGACGCGGCTGGCAGGGCGACCAACTCCGCCGGCCCGGAAGGCGTGGCCGTGTCGGCGGCCTATGATAATCTGGATCGGCTTTCCACGCTGACCTTGCCCGGAGAGTCGGCGTACCGCTGGACGTATGGAACCAACAGCCTCCTGTTGAGTCGTTTCGTGGACCGCTCCGGGCGCGGGACCGCCTTCGCGTTTGACGTGATGAACCGTCTGACTTCTGTGAAGACGCCGGACCTCATTCCGACGCTTTTCGAATACGATGCCGACGGAGACCTCACCGGTATTGTTGATGCCATGGTGCGCCGGACCCGGTTCCAGTACGACACACGGAACCGGGCAGTGGGCAAGACCTATCCCGACGGCAAATCGAATCAGGTCGCCTGGACGACACGCAGTCTGCCGGCCAGTTTCACGTCGCCCCGCGGCATCACAACTACTTACGGGTTCACCTCGGCCGGACTGTTGACGAACGTGGCATACGCGGGGACCACGAACACCAGCGGCATGCAATTCGCCTACGATTCGCTCAACCGGGTGACGAACGCGGTGGACGGCTGGTCCACAAACGTGTTGATCTATGATGTTCTCGGACGCGTCGTGCAGGCGAAGGAGATTCAGGGCACTTTCACGCAGACCTTTGCGTACGCCTACGATTCCATCGGCAGGACGACAAACGTTTCCTGGCAGGCGGGCACGAATGCGGCGGTTTCCACGACGTACAAGTACGACACTCTGAACCGGATTACGAACGTGACCAGTGACGCCGGGGCTTTCGGGTATACCTACGTCAGCAACGGATTGGCCGTGAAGATGCTGACGTATCCGAACGGCGATATGGCCGACTATGTCTATGACGGGTTGCGGCGGCTGACGAACCTCAGTTTCCGCTTGCAGTTCATCTGGACCCCGACGGGACAATGGAGTTACCAGTACAACGCCCGCGACCAGGTCGTGAGTCGAACCGACCCGGCGACCAACCTTTTCGCGTACGGGTATGATGAAGCCGCAAGATTGAAGGAGGCCACAGCCGGAACGAGCGTAACGGGATATCCCTGCCGCTACACCTACGACTGGGCGGGCAATCGTACGCGGCAGACGGAAGCCACGCGCATCCGGCGCTTGGTGGCGAACGATAACAATCAACTCGTGAGCCTGGGCAGGTCGAACGAGACCAGCATTGTGGGCTACGTCAACGAGGCTGGCACCTGCACCGTGGTCCAGGTCAAGAGCAGTTCGATGACCAACTGGCTGCGCGTGCCAACGCGGTACGTGTCTTACACGCAGGCGTTTTTCGAGGCCTACGGCGTGATCGTCACCAATACCGGGACCAACAATACAATCTGGATCAAAGCCACGGACAAGGCCGGCAATACGAGCACGCAGACGGTTCACGTGGCGAACAGTTCCACGAACGCCGCGTATGCCTGGGATGCGGACGGGAACCTGACGAACAAGCCGGGCGCGGCCTTCGAATGGGACGCGGAAAATCGGCCTGTGAGGATGGCCTTCGGCGGCAACGTGCAGACGCGGCTGCGATATGACGGTGCTGGGCGATTACGGGAAATCGCGGAGTACGACATCTGGGGCGATCTGGCCAGCGTGACCCGTTACGCCTGGAACGGCTGGCTGCCGATCGCGGAGTTGGACGGCAACAACAACATCCTGCGCACCTTCACCTGGGGCCTTGACGTAAGCGGCACCGTTGGCGGCGCGGGCGGCATCGGCGGACTGGTGGGCATCCGTGACCGCGCGGGCAGTGGAACGAGTTACTTTGTGCGGACTGACGGCAAAGGGAACGTTACCGAGGTGCGAACGAGCGGCGGGACGGTGGTGGCAAGTTACCGGTACGCCCCGTTCGGCGCTTTGCTGACGAGTTCGGGAACTTACAACCAGCCCTTCCGCTTCCAATCGAAGATTTGGCATGCACCCAGCGGATTGGGGTATTGGGGGCAACGCTGGTACGACCCCGCTACGGCGAAATGGATCAGTCGCGACGGCTTGGGCGAGGCCGGCGGAGTGAATCTTTATGAATACTGCGGTAGTCAACCCTTCAGTCTGTTGGACCCGGATGGCCTTTTCGCGCAGGAAGGTTACAGTTACTGGACAGATGTCGCGGTCTCCGGTCAGGATAATGGCGGCGTGGGGGGCAATCTCCAGACTGCGGGAGCCTCTATGATGGTTGCCTTCATCGACTTCTGGGGTGCGCGCTCGATCCAAGCAAACGCGGAAGCGTCGGGGCAATATTCTGGTATGGCGGGTTGCGAACGGGAAGCGTGGCAACAAGGAGGAGCTGCAATCGCCATGATAGGTTTGGCTGCACTACCTGGACCGAAGGGACCAAAAGGCGCTGGTAAGTTCTTATTTAATTCATGGCATCAGGGAACGTTCCCAAACCGGCTCCAATCCGTTCTCTACCACGTCGCTAAACACGGTAAGGGAAGAACGGCAGCGGAATACACCCGAGACGCAATGAAGTTCTTTGAGCAAAATAAACGATTTGGAACAGATCTCATTCTCAAGGACGGAACACCCGGAATTCGAATCAAGACAAGTCAGGGCGGCGGCTATTGGACGCGCGCCGGGAAGTTAGTGACATTCTGGGACTGACGACAATGAAAAATCCAAACCTAACACAGGACAAGTTGCACGTACTACAGGACCTTCATTTTCCTGAAAGGCCTGAGGATGAGCGCTTGGCTGACTGGATTCTGAACCTCGCAGAAATGGACGGCCACTACGTCGGCGTGGCCGTTAGTCTATTGGCTGGGGAGCGCATAGGGATCGGCGACGGCAGCGATATCGAGAAGGCACTTGTGTCACTTGAGGAGATTCGGCCCGCAGCACCGAGTGACAAAGCGATACAGGCTCGTTGCCGCCTCTATGTCCACGCGTTGCGGGATCTTGTACTCACGGTGAGAGATGCACGTTGAGGCACTAGTGGTACTGGGCAACTTCAACAGGGTTGCGCCAGCGGCGCTTCAAGAATCCCACTCCACAGAATATGCAATCGAAGTCTCAACCGAAGGATTTGACCCCATCCGTACAATAGTTCCGGGCAGTTACCGCACGATGGATGCGCCGATTGTCTTGCCATGAAAATCGACCCAACATTCGCAGGTCGTCTTATTATGCTGCTTACGACAGTCGGCTTGATTGTTATCTACCAGTTCATTTTTGCGGCAAATTGTTCATTTGAATCGATTGCCGCCTTGATATATCCGCCGTCAATAGCTTGGGTCGGTTGTTTTGTCGGTGGGTTTATTGTTGGGGAAGTTGTCCGACGTTACTTGAACAGAAAGATCACATGAAAACTGCGTTGCAGTTTCTCCGACGTCTTATGGGAAGGGTATCACAAGACGAGAAGTTTCGCGTGCTTCCATTCGGGCGCGATGAACTTAAGTATATTGAAGAGGATCATGAACTCCTTGCTCAAGCCGAACTCGGGACTTCACCAGATCGGATTCTCTACGCGAGCACTATCAGTAAATGGCTCCCGCCGTATGAACAGGAGCCCATCTCACCCGAAAGAAAGCAAGAAATCATCAACCGCCTCGTGGATTACTACAAACGCCAGAAGGTGACTTGCGATGTCGCGTGAAACAGCGGAGAGCGGTAGCCTTCCTTGGGGGATTGGGCCTAGTCGATTCCGGCTGGTTCCACGCCAGGCGGGTATGTTGGCGGCTTGTGGCTCAAACAATATGCGCCGCCTGTGTTTGGCGATTGATTTCGCCGCGGTGCAAAATGGAGATTCTCCATGTCGCTGTTTGATGTGATTATTGTCTGTGTTTATTTGGCCTGCGGTTATGTTCTCGGTCACGCTCTCCTGTCACGATTCGGGACACTGCCTGGCGTCTTCGGTTTTTTCGCCGGCGTCATTGCGGCAATGGCACTGTGGCGTGGGCTGTGGTGGATCGTCGGTCAGATCGAGAAACGAATCGGACGCAAGTCATGAATACACGAGTGCTCTGTTGGCAATCTAGATGGTCGTAGGTCCAGACTAGAAAAACTCTGGGTGTTTCGCGAGGATGTGAATATTGAAATGCACGGTCAAGCGTCTTGCCGGCGAATGGGCCGAACATGAGTCGTACAATGCTTGACCAAGGACGGAAGGAAGGCCATGCTTTCACCGGTCTGGAGGTAGCACAATGAAAACGATCCCTCGGGCAGTACTTGTCGGGATGGTGGGGTCTTGCCTCTGCGTGGCCGTGAGCGGTGCCACGAATGGTGTCTGGACCAGCACGGGGACCGGGGCGGTTGTGACGCCGCCCTGGACCTGTGGGGAAACGATGTTACGCGAGTTCACTGTCTCGGCGTGGATAAAACCTTCTGCGGTAACGGGGGCGACGGACCAAGTCGTTGTCGAGCGGGTGGCTGCGATGCTCACTGAAAGTGGCGTTGATGCTTGGCGTGCCAACTTCCGAATCGGAGTCAATCTGTCAGGATGCCCATTCGTCTTTTACGAAGGGGCCGGGGCAGAACCGTGGCAGATTCAAGCGACATCAACCAACCGCATTGCGGCGGACCAGTGGACACACCTAGCCGGACGATATGAATGGCTGGAGTTGTCGCTCTATTGCAACGGCGTGCGTATTGCACGTTGTCCGTCCTCCGTGTGGCCGCACAATGGGTGGCTCGGCGTCAGTCCCGGTCCGACTCTTTCCTTGCCCGGTGTGGTTACGATCGGGGCGCGAAACCACGATCCAATAGAATCGAACACGAACATGGATTCGTTCTTTACTGGGGCCATTGACGAAGTGACGGTTTGGGATGGGGCCTTGTCGCCGACCGATATCCAGACGTACATGTACGCCAAACCGACGGGGACGGAAACGAATCTTGTGGGCTACTGGAGTTTCGACAACGGGACTGCCGGTGACGGGAGCAGCAACACGAACCATGGGACCCTCGTGAACAGCACCGGCAGTGTCCAGAACATCACCTTCCCGACCACTGCGCGAATCAATCTGACCACGGACGTGGCGGTCAGTTTCCAGACGGTGCAGGATGCGAACTACCAAGTGCTGGCGAGCGCTGGTCGTCCGTTCACGAACTGGGTGCCGATGGCCGACAGCGTGACCGGGAACGGGTTGGAGATGACCGTGGTCGATACGAATGCGACCCAGAATGGGCGGTTCTACCGGATCGTCGCCCACTGACATCAGATCAGAAAAAACAATTTGCGCTGAATGATGACACGCCGTTTTCTTCGCCGCGTAGCCAATGCCGGACTTTGCTTGTGGGCCAGTCCGTTTCTTGCGCCCGCCCAAAAGGAAGAAATGAAATGAACGCGGAGAGAAGGGGCGACCAGGTCTACATCGGCGATTTTATGGGCACAGTTTGTGATTCCCCCTCAGGGCGATTCTCCGTGGCGTGGGGCATTTTCATAAACCGAAAATCCGTCGAGGATAAGCATTTCGCCCTGTTGCAAGGCCGCAACGTCGTGACTCAGAGGAGTATCTCACGCCGCGTCTTGGATGGCCGCTGTTCCGATTTGGGCTATTTCGCCTTGCGGGTTCAGGGCAACACCGACAAGGAAACGGTTCTTCTGTTCGGTCCTGAGGGTGAACAATACTACTCACGGCAGTTCGGAGGGTACCTACAGTTCTACGACGTATCGGAAGACGGCAAGTTCCTGTTTTGGGTAACTGAGAACACTCTTCACTACACAGACGTCTCTGACAAGAAGGACCTATTTTCATTTGCATTCGATCATCGGTTCTACCCCACGGGTGCCAGACTCGATGCTGACGGTTCAACCGTGAGCATGCGGCACAAATGCATCGGGTGGTACCGGTTTTCGACCGCTGGCGCGTTTCTCGATGAGGAGACATGGCTCAACGACTACATGAAGACATGCAATGGAATCACGCTTTACCATGTTATTCGGGATCTACAAGAACGCCAAGGCACCCGTAGCGCAGAGGACGCAGAAACCTACGCCCTTTGGATAGAGGAAGCCTTGCGCCGTGGCATTGAGGATTGCTTCTCTCTGAAGGTCGCGGATGTTCAATCTTATCTTGCCACGCTTTACAGACAGGCGGGAAAGGCAACTGAGGCGGACACAGCCGATTCGAAAGCCGAACAGAGTCTTGACGGCTTCCGCCTCGTGGACAGAGCAATCAGCCAGGTCCCCGAAATCGGCGATCCCCCGAGCGAAGATGTCGCTCGCAGACTCGTTGCCGACCTTGACCGCGCTACCCAGACGCCGAGACTGCACGAGTATCCGAACTACATGGGGAAACTCTACCGAACAAAAGGGGAGATACTGGAACGTATCGGGGACAAGGAGGGCGCAATCACGGCTTACCGAACGGCATTAGAGGCGAACATCACGGCAGGATGCAAGAAACAACTGGAAAGATTGACGAACGCGCCTGTCATATTGCCGGAGAAGCCAAAACCGAGATCAGTTGAGAGCCGAATTGATCTTGACCGGGGCACCATGTTTCATTTCCGTTGCCCGGTTTGCGGAAGTGAACCGGGAGAAAAGCCTTTGGTTGAGTACCTAGTCGACTGGCACGGAGCGGATGGGAACCGACTCCAAAGACTCCTGAGTCATCTTGCCGGCGCGACATGGGAACTTCGTTTCGGCAACTCCCACTGGCTCACGAAGAAGTTCCAGACTCACGCGGACGAACTGATCCGGAATGTCTCGGACAACAAAAAGGAGAACGCTTTCGCCCCATCTCCATTCATTCTATCCGTTGACGCAAAGACGATGACCATGCAGACAGAATGCCCCGTCTGCGTTACGGCGCCCGGCAAGCGCGCGAAGGACAACTATTTCACCGTGTGGTCGGAAGCCTGCAAGGTCCAGAGCTCCAATCTATACTACGAGGTAGGTCTTATCCTCTTCGGCGTCGTCACGGCCAGACCATCATGGATGTCCGATGATCTACGCGATTACTGCGAAATGATGAAATCGCAAACGTTTCGCACCGGGGAGTCCGTCGGGCTGCCATCGTGTCCGCAATGCGGGCGGTTCACGACTGCCATCCTTGGTGGCACGCGGACAGACCCGGAAAAGGGCATGTGCAGGTGGTGCCTCGATGCATCTGGAGGCATCCAGATCAGAAAATAAGGAAGCCTAACCAGCGGCAGGGAAAACTCCGCAACGGCTCTGACCACTCAACACCCTGTGAGGCAAACCCTGCTCACAACTCTAGCGGACCGCTACGCCACCGCCTAGTCGTTCCGTCGCAAAGCGCCTCCACGCCCAGACCGGCTCTCCATGTGACAACCCGCGACGCTTGCGCTCCGGCAAACCCTGTACATCGACACCAGCGCAGAGCCCCTCCACGACTTCACAGTCAGCGCCCCTCGTCGTCCCTGAGCCAGCGGAGCGAATCGCCAGCGATGGCCACAATCCGTTTCGCCTCGTCCGCGGGGATTTCCTTGATCAGATACCTCAGGTGATCCCAATAACCTGTGACCTGTTCCACTTCCGCGTGGAACTGCGCTTTCGACCCCTCTGTTGACTCCGCATCTTCGCCGTGGGGTTTGATTTTCTTAATGAAAGCGATGGCATCATCAATCTGTTTGGCAGCTTTCACGCTCCCCTTGCCATCGGCAAACGGCAGGCGCTTTGCAAGGCCGGCGAGGAAATCCTCCAACGGCGCGCAATCGCGCGCTGCGCCATGGCCCCACATCGTGCCACCGCCATGGTAGTAGTAGGCAAGATCCCAGGAACCGACACGGCATTTCGACAGTGCCTCGCGCCATACATCCAACTGAAGCACGAGTTCCAGATCGCGCCGCGCAAGGGCATGCTCCGTTTCGATGCGTTTCGCCGTGGCGTAGAGTCTCGCGGCAAAATCCTGGCCGCACTCGCTTTCACCGGTGATCTTCGTGAGTTTCTCGGTCCCGAGTTTCAGCGCCGTCGCGAGTGTAACTGGACTATTTGTTTCACACGCATTCTTTGCGCCGGCGGACTGGCAGACGATGGCGAGCGCGAAAACGACGGCGGCGGCTGTTGCTTTGACCGAAAATGTCATGCGGTATTTACAGCCTTTTCGCGCCGGAGAGTCAATGCTGAAAGGCGCACCACACGGCCCTTTCTACACCTCTGGGCGCCTCTCGCGTTAGCGATCCCGTAGGTCCCGCTGTACTTTCCGCCCCCAGAAAACTCGGTTGACGTGCCGGTCTTCTCCAGATGCATGGTTAAGGCGGCGGGGGAAAACCCGGTTTCTTTCCCCCATTTTTTCCCCCAGTGCGGGGTTGCTTTCTGGGTAGCTACGAAGTGCAGGAGGATTTCAGCGGAGGTGGCGCGAGAACGCAAAAACCCCTTAAATGCTAGGCTTTTAGGGGGTTTTGAGGGGTGGTGGTGGGGGCTGGATTCGAACCAACGAAAGCGATGCTAGCAGATTTACAGTCTGCCCCGTTTGACCACTTCGGTACCCCACCGGAAGGCGAATAAATTACGCGACCGGAATGAGGCTGTCAAGCAAGGCCCGACAGCAACAGTTCTTCAGAAAACCATTCGACCTGCGCCCGTGTGGCGGCTGAAGTGACGGCGCGGAGGAGGCTGACCCCCTCCTTTCTCCAGCCTGTCTCGTCCAGATGCGCCACCGGCTCGGCGGGAAGCCGTTGGCGCATCTGTTCGTAGATTGGCGCACCTCTGCGCCGGATCTGCCCATCGAACCCCGGCGCGGCGCTGGGGGTGAAGG
>CAIYGI010000242.1 GCA_903925685.1 uncultured bacterium | reverse complement strand
TGCGGCGCAGTTGCCCGAGACGGCGTGCGTGCGCAGCGGCGTGACCTTGTGCGGCAGAAAAAGGCCGTCGCCCTGGTTCCAGTATAGGAAGGAATCGAGATCGCGCAGGCGCCCGTCCTGGTAGCTTGCCACGAAGAGGTCGAGCCAGCCGTCCCTGTTGAAATCCGCTACGGCGATGGAATTGACCGCGTTGGTTGGCAGCAACGTCTTGCGGCTCTCAGAAAAGCCTTGCGGCCCGCCCCAGTAGATGTAGACGAAAGCGTCGTGCGGCCCGAACTCCGACTGGGTGTGACCGCCGACGATGATCTCCGGCCAGCCGTCTCCGTTGAGGTCGGCGACCTTGGCGTTGCAGCCGTGGCGTACGTTCAAAACCTGGGCGCGCTCGAAACTGAAGCCCTGGGGCCCACCCCAGAGAATGAAACAGACATTTTCGGAGATGATGGGGACAACGAGATCAAGCCAGCCGTCGTTGTTGAGATCGGCGCAGGCTAAAAAGCGCGGCTCCTTGTACACTTTGCCTTGGTATTCCATTTTCAAACGGACGGTATTCTCCGGCCGGAACCCTTTCTCCGAGCCGTAAAAAATCATCAGGGTATTGTTGTCGAAACCGCCGAAGACGAGATCGAGAAAGCCGTCGCGGTTGAAGTCGCCGACGGCGAGGCCGTGGGCCCGGGCGGTAGGCAGGCTCGCGTCTGGCGCGGGCTTGAATCCGTCCGGCCCGCTGTGGTAAATGTACGAGCCCGGATCGAGCCACGGCGAAAGCTCGGCCGCGTTTGAAAATACGATGTCCGGCCAGCCACGGTCCTGCAGATCGCAGCAGACCATGTCGGTGGCGCCCCAAGCCGGGAGGCGGGTGCGGTTCTGCTGCGAAAACCCGTCTGGCCCGCCGTGGTAGATGAAGGCGTCGGCGTTGCCGATGCGCGAGCCACTGTGCCGGTTAAGGATGACGAGCTGCGGTTTTTTTTCGGGTCCGACGTGGATAACGAGCGCGCGGATGGCGTTGTGCGAGAGCAGTCGCAGTGGCTCAATCGCGGGGCCGGCGGCGGATCCTTGGTAGATCAGCGTCTCGCTCGTGAAGGATTCCGCAGTGTTACCCTGGCAGATGACGATGTCCTGAAATCCCTTCCCGCTGAAATCGGCCAAGGCCGCGTCGCAGGCGTTGTGCGACGGCAGAGCCCGGCGGCTTTTTTCAGGCCAGCCGCTCTCGTAGCCAAAATAGGCCCAGGAGCATTCTTTGCCGATTGAAGTGTCGCGGCAGGCGAAGACCAGGTCACTGAAGCCGCTCGTGCGCATCGATCCGACGGCGACGGCCAGCGCGTGCTCGCAGGCGAACGCAAGCGGCGCACCGACCTTGCCATCGGCGTACGGGTAGAGCAACGCCTTTTTTTTCTGCGCAATGAAAATATACGGATTTGTTGCGCCGGTACGCCCTTTCCTCAAGTATATCACCTGTATTCGCGCGGGGGTCTCCTGTACGGACTGGGTATAGTCGGCGTTGGTCTTGTCGATCTTCTGGTAATCGGGATCCTTGTCCAGCAGTTTCCGTGGTGCGCCTTGGAAATCCAGCCCCTGCTTGGTTCCGCTAATGATGAAACAGGAGGCGTCTTTCGTGCGGACGAGCAGATGGTGGACGCCGGTGTGCTCATCACGGATGGTGGCGAGCTCTTCGGCATCGGGAAACTCATGCACCTCGCCGCCGCCGATCAGGAAACCGCCGGCTGACTGGTAGAAAACCTTGAGCTTACCTTCGGAGATGAACACGATGTCCATCCGGCCATCGCTGTTGAAATCTCCCGTCGCCACGGCCGAGGATTTCGCCGCTGGCAGGAACTCGAGGTACCTGTTGGTCAGCCCCTCCGCCGATCCGTAGACAACCGCCGCGTTGAGTTGCTGGTTGATGCCGTCCCAGGAGCGGCCGACGACGAGATCTTCGAGGCCGTCACCGTTGATGTCTGTCACCTCGCCGCACCAAGAGCCGCGGATGAAAATTTCCTTCTGTTTTTCAGGCGCACCGACCGGATCGGGATAGAGATAGACCGGCGTGTTCTCTTCGTGGTTCTGTGAGTTGCAGAAGACGAGGTCAACGTAGCCGCTGCGGTTGGTGTCGGTCTGGTGGATGCGCTGCAGCACGCCCTTTCTTGAGACGTAGAGGTTCTGCCCGCCGTTACCGAAGGTGCCTTGGCGGAATGCGTCGAAGCCCTTGGTGATCCATCGTTGCATATTGGGCATGGAAAAATCCTTTCATATTACTTCATAACTTTAAAATCGCGGATCACAAAAACTTCCATGGGACAAATTCCGGACCGTTGGATTCAACGACATCCAGATATGCTCCATAGCGCAGGGATGTTTTATCCAGATCGGCAGGGTCTCCCCAAAAGAAGGAACGGTAAGCCAGGACATGACGCCATTTCCCGTCCTTGAGCCGGATGTTGGCCGACAGGGGGTGATCAAAGTACCATTTTGAATTTCCATCATCGGGAGCATCCCGGACGAGCAGCCCTTCGTCCCAGCCGTGGAGGTCCGGTCGCATCGGACGGATCTCCAGCCAGCGGCGGCCATGAGTGTACGACTTGGCGGCATATTCGGAACGCCATGGGTTGAAGGCAAAGTAAGGCGATCCGTCCAGCGCAGTGTTGATCGCAACTGGGCTTTCGGCCCGCGCCTCAAGCGCATCGAAAACCACCTGCCAGGCAAGACCGTCCGTCGAACGCCACAGGCGGATGGTGTGCTCGTTCGCGCCGAAAAGCGGGCGCGCTGAGAAGAGCAGCGCTCCATCGGGTGTTCGCACCAGACACGGTTCCATCCAAAATTGCTCCACGCCCCCGCCCACGCTGATGACGATCGGCGTGAAGCTGACGGGCTGCCAACCCCTATCGGTGGAAACCTCCCAGCGCATCACGCCGGCGGCAATGCTGGCAGACTTCTCTCCCTTTGACCCGGGACGCGCGCTCACCGCCATCGCGGGCATGAGCATACCATCGCCATCAGCCACGCCAGCCCCAAGCCCCGCTCCGGTGAGCCGCCAGCGGAAAACGTCGCGGGCGCGCACCGCCAGCATCTGCTGGGTAATGGGTACAGTCGGAACGACTGGCAGGTCGTCGGAAGGGTATTGGCGCTCGGATGCGATCCGAAACCCGCTTCGTCCAAATTCAAATTGGTAAATTGCGGTTCGGGTTTCTGCGTGGTAGAGAGCGCCCTCTTCCCAGGTGAGATCCTTCCGGACTGGAAACACATGAATCGTCTCCACCCCGAAACCGGTGCCGGCATGAGGGTGCGGGGAGCCATCCGCTCTCCTGGCACCTTCCGGAACAAACCATACCCAGGCACCATATTTCATGGCCATGCGCGCCTGGCCGGAAGCGAGATCGCCCATGATCTCGTTCTGGCTCAATACAATGTTTTCGCCCTGTCCGATTCGATCCAAATCATCAAAAAGGACGATGCGCATACCATCCACAGAATCGGGCCCGTTCTCCGTCTGTACACCACAGAATATTGCCGCCAGGTTAGGTCCAATCTGGACGGGGTGTCCACATCCTACACGCCAGCTTTTACGGTCACGATTCTGAACTTCACCTTTATTGGGGAACAGTCGCTCTACGGCGATGTCTCTCTGAATCACATTGGTTATGGACATGGTTGTTTCTCCTCTTTTGCTTGTGCGAGCACTGGCCGCCAGATGCCGCCGTTCATGGCGGAGTTATGGACTCGCACGGCCAGCACATTGGCACCGCCGTAGGTCAGGAGCTCGGGCTTGACCTCTATTGCAAACGGCACATCCCAG
>CAIYGI010000241.1 GCA_903925685.1 uncultured bacterium | reverse complement strand
GCCGCGTCATCCCCAAACCATTCCACAAACTCCTGGTACGTGCGCGGATAGTCGATTCCGGCCTTGGGTCCTATGCGGTCGTCCATGCCCACGGACACTACACCTTGTGGTCGTTTGCGTCAAGTGGATACCCCCTTAAAACTTATTTCAGTGAATGACATCAATCCGCAGACGTGAGTGTTCGGCAACCAGATGAAACGATGGCTCATCCTTCTCGTGCTGGTGACGGTTGCGGTGGCGACATTCGCCGCCCTTGAGTTGTCACGCGGGCATGGCCACTTCGTGGTGTCAGATGTGACGAGACCGATGGAAGGAGCGATCAGAACCCCCGTTCTGCTGTTCAGAAACGGAGCATTGTTCGTGACGGTGGATGGGCAACTGGATGGGGATGCAGCGCTGTTGATTCTCTCGAACCACGGACGAGATCGCCGAACCGAAGTGTTGTCGGGGACGATTCAAGGGAGGACGATCGGGGGCGCCGAGGAATGGGTGGATGACCTCGTCGTCCGCTTTGAACCGGGTTCGGCAAGAAGGGGACAAGTAAGAATACAGATGGCGTGTGGGAGAAACCCGAAACGAATCGAATAGGAAGCCGTACCAGCAAACGCAGTTTACACTCGAAACTCGCGAAACTGGTTTGCACTGTACCGCAACGCCTCCTTCCACTGAATCCGCGTTGCCGCCTAACCTGACCTGCGGGGCCTCGGCACCCCGCCATCCGTCCCATTCCCGCTTGTTTCAGGAGAGACGGGCGCCGAGTTTGGCTTCGTCGAGGATGTCGGTCACAGTCAGGGCACGGATCATCTTGCCGGAGCGCTTGAAGAATTCGCCGATCTCCGCGAGCGCGTCGGAGGAATAGTCGAACGCGACGAAAAAACCGACAGTGCGCTCTTCGCGCATCATGACCGCCTCGAAGGAGTCAATGTCCGGCCGGCCGACCTTGTCCTTTTGCTTCACCTGGATGGGATACCAGACATCCGTGAAGTCAAACTCTCCCTTGGCCTTGCCGCGGCGTTCCGGCGCGGCGCTGACGGGGTAAATGCGGCCATCAATACCCCGGTCGCCCACCTGCGTCTTGTTCGGGATGCCGCCCAGCGCAATCACGGCCCAGTTCTCGAACTCGAAAGGCGGCATGACGCGCAGTTTCTCCGCCGTCCACGGCAGGTCCCGCACGATGAAGCCGCGCCCGGCCTTCCACAACGCCTCGTCCTCCGGCAGACCGCAAGCGTCGCGCAAGCGCTTGGCCATGACCCGGCAGGCAGTGGGAGAAATGTCAATGCCGATCCACTGCCGATTGAGTTTCTGCGCCGCCACCAACGCCGTGCCGCAACCGCAAAAGGCGTCCAGCACGATGTCGTTTTCGTTGGTGCTGATTTCCAAAATGCGTTCGAGAAGCTTCAATGGCTTTTGTGTCGGATAACCAAGGCGTTCCGCATCACTGCCATGAAGGGGGAGAATGTCATCCCAGACAGAACCGAGAGGCACACCCTTGCCCTCGTCCAGGTAACGCTTGAATTGCGGCACAGCACCCGGTTTTGTTTGAACGATGCGTCCCTCCTTGTGGAGTTCGTCCATCCGGTCCTTGCTGTAGCGCCAATATCGCTTTACACCCAGGAATTCGTAGCACGGATTTCCTTTCGACGGTGCGCCACCACCCGGGGCAGTAATGTCGCCGAGTCGGTATCGCCTCCCGGTTTCATGCTCGGTGTAACGGTAGAAATCTTCGACGTAATTAGGATCGTACGGTGTGTATTGGTGCGTAAAAGTGTAGTCCTCCGCACTTCCGCCGTAGAGCAAGATTGTGTCGTGGACGCGTCCGAGATGCTTGGAACCTTGCTTCGCGTCATTGTGTGAGGACTGCCGTTTCCAGATGATCTCGTTAATGAACTTGTTTTCACCGAAAATCTGGTCAAGCATTACCTTGACGTAATGGGAGGCGTGCCAGTCGCAGTGGTAGTAGAAACTGCCGGTTTTCTTGAGTACGCGGGCCAGTTCCACGCAACGCGGGCGCATGAAGTCGATGTAGGCTTGCGTGCTGGCGTGGCGGTCATCGAAGGCGCGCTTTTCTTTGGTCTCGCCCCAAAAGACCTCGTAGTTGCGGTTGGAGTTGAAAGGCGGATCGATGTAGACGAGGTCCACACAAGCGTCCGGGAGTTTGCGAAGTTGCTCCAGGTTGTCGCCGCAGTAGACGACGCGGGTATCAACGAAGACCGACGGGCGACCGGTGCGGTAAACTTCGACCGACTCCCGGACGACGTTTGCCTGTTTTGCTTTCACCCAGCGAGAATAATGCATTCCCAGGAGGTTGTCAGCCGCAAACGCATCACACCGCAAACGCATCACCCGTTCAAAACCACCAAAACACACTGCACCCCCGCCCACTTTTGTTTGTCATGGCTAGCCTACAGCCTAGCCTATAACTCCAAAAAGTGTGCCAAAGTGTCCCATGGCTGGCGGCATATGGTATGCACTTTCTCCGCAACAGCGACTCGCCTATCGGCGCTTGTCGCGGGCGGGCAGTAACTGTACGCTGGGCGCATGAAGATTCTGCTGCTTGCGCCGCATCCGTTCTACCAGGAACGCGGCACGCCGATCGCCGTGGATTTACTGCTGCGCGTGTTGTCGGGCCTGGGCCATACGGTCGATTTGCTGGCCTATCCCGAGGGCCAGGATCGCGTTTATCCCGGCCTGCGCATCCTGCGTGTCGCCGCCGGCCGCTGGGCGCGCGGCGTGCCGCCGGGGCCCTCCTGGAAAAAGCTGGCGCTGGACGCCCGCATGCTTCCGCAGGCGTTAAAAATGGCGCGCACGGGCAACTACGACCTGATCCACGCCGTCGAGGAAGCCACGCTGATGGCCTGCCATATCCGGCGTCGCACGGGTCTGCCGTACGTGTACGACATGGATTCTTCGATCGCCCGCCAACTGGTGGAAAAATACCCGCTGCTGCGCCCGGCGCTGACGCCGCTGGCGCGGGCCGAGGCCCGCGCGTTGCACGACGCGCTCGGCGTGGTGGCGGTCTGCGATGACCTGGCGGAAATCGCGCGCGCCGCCGGCGCCAGGCGGGTGGACGTGCTGCGCGATATCGCGCTGCTCGACCGCGGCGCGGCGTTCGAACCCGGCGCGCTGCGCCGCGAATGGAATGCGCCCGGTACGCTCTTTCTATACGTCGGCAACCTCGAACGCTATCAGGGCATCGACCTGCTCCTGCAGTCCTTCGCGCGCGCCCGTCTGCCCGAGGCGCGGCTCGCGATCGCCGGCGGCGCGGCGCCCAAGATCGCCGCCTATCGCGACCAGGCCGGCCGGCTGGGTCTGGCGCAACGCGTGCTGTTCCTCGGACACCAACCCGTGACGCGCCTGGCGGAACTTTGCGACGCGGCCGATGTGCTGGTCTCGCCGCGCATTCAGGGCGGCAATACCCCCATGAAGGTCTACTCCTACATGGCCTCGGGAAAGGCGCTGCTGGCCACCGCGCTCCCGACCCATACCCAGGTCCTGACCCCCGAGACCGCCTGCCTCGTCACTCCAACGCCGGAAGCCATGGCGGAGGCCATGGAACGCTTGGCGGGCGACCCGGCACTGAGGGAACGCCTCGGCGCGGCGGCGCGCGCGGAGGCCGGGATGCGCTATTCATGGACGGCCTACCGCGCGACGGCCGAGACTTTCTATCGCTGGATCGAGCGCGAGATCGTCGGCGCGCGCCAGCCCGCCGCGGAGGCCCACGCACCATGATCGTCTGCGACGCACATGTCCATCTGCACCCCGGCCACCCTCCGGCGGATGCCCTGCGCGAACTGGCCGCGCATCTGGCTCTCCTGGCGCGCGCCGCCGGCGCGCCTGACGCCGTCTGTCTGGCACTGCTGGCCGAACGCGCCGGCGTACACATGTGCGCGGCCGCCTGCCGCGGGGAGTTCGACGCCGCGCCTTTTACTTTGCACCCGGCGTCCGACTGCCGCGCGGTCGAAGTGCGAACGCAGGCCGGGCGCAGCGTGTTGTGGCTGATACCCGGACGCCAGGTGGTGACGCGCGAGCGGCTGGAGGTGTTGGCGGCGACGGTGGACGCGGAAATTCCCGACGGACTGCCGATCGACGACACGCTGGCCGCCGTGCGCGATGCGGGCGGACTGCCCGGCCTGCCCTGGGGCGTGGGCAAGTGGCTGGGCGAACGCGGCCGGATCGTGCGCAGACTGCTCGACTCCAATGTTCCCGGCCGTTTGTGGCTGTGCGACTCAGCTCTGCGCCCTTACGGCTGGCCGATGCCCTCGTTGCTGCGCCTGGCCCGGCAGCGCGGACTGACCGTGCTGGCCGGGACCGACGCGCAGCCGCGTCCCGGCGACCAGCGTTTCGGCGGCCGTTACGCGGCGGTTTATACCGGCGTCTTCGAGCCCGCCGTTCCGCTGGTTGCCGTGCGCCGCATGCTGACCACCAAACTGAACGGCAACCTGCACCTGCTCGGAACGCGCGCCTGGCCCTGGACCTTCCTGAGACGCTGGCGCCCGTGATGCCGGTCTATTAATTATTCCCGCAAGAGCGCAGGCAGGCGGCTACAAAACCGGAACCGCGGACCTTTCTCAGCTCAAGCGCAGCAGCGCCATTTCGACCGTCAGTCCCGGTCCAAACGCCATGGCGCAGACAGATTCTTCGCCGGGCGCGCACGGTGGAGTGTCGAGAATCTCCTTGAGCACGAACAGACTGGTGGCGCTGCTCATGTTTCCGTAGTCGCGCAGCACCTTTCGCGAGGACTGGATCTGCTCCGGCTTCAGGCGTAATTCCTGTTCCACCTTGTCCAGGATCGATTTTCCTCCCGGATGCACCGCCCAGCGGCCGATCTCCGCTGGCTTTACTCCCGCCCCGGCGAGCAGCGGCTCGAGCATGCCACGCACACTGCCCGTAACAGTTTAGCCTTTTTCGGCTTCCAAATGACCTAAGGACGGAGCCAAACAGAAAAATGCGGAAATTTGTGCTTGCTTTTCGAGCATGAACAGGCGTATGTATACGCCTGTAAGGAGGCGAACACATGAAATCGCTTG
>CAIYGI010000240.1 GCA_903925685.1 uncultured bacterium | reverse complement strand
GCGACTGAAGTCCGCTGAACCGCTGACCGCCCAACGCGCAATACCGCTGCCCATCAAGCGGCACCCCGCCCCCCGTCCGACAAGGTCAACCCCGCACACCTCGTAATTCAGGCCAATTTAGGAGTTTTGCAAAAGGCTCTCGCTAGAGAAAGATTCGAACGAGCGTCCTCGCGAGCCGCGTGTGAAAAGGCGGTCCACGAATGGTAGCAGCCTCCTTAGGCGAGGGTTTTAGGTTCCGAAAACTCGTTGACCGCTGAGTGGATCTCGCCTTATACATAAGCCTCTGAGAAAGCACAACCAACCGAGGTGTGGATTTGAAGAATTCATGGCTGGAACTGAACTTTGCGGTCCTGCGTGACAATATACAGTCGATCGTCCATGCGCTGAATCGGCGCGCCGAACTCGTCTTGGTGGTCAAGTCCAATGCCTACGGTCATGGGCTGGCTGCGGTAAGCCGGTGCGCATGGGAGAATGGCGTCCGGCGATTTGCGGTCGCGGACATGGATGAAGCCGCGATCCTGCGGCGGATGTTCCCCCAGGCTGCGATCATGATGTTGGGAATAATCCAGCCTGACGATGTCGAAGCCGCGATAGCCGGAGACATCGAGGTCGTTCTGGTGGATGAGGAACATGGCGCGGCTCTGGCCTCCGCGACGCGTGCGCGGCCAAGGGCCCTGCGCTGTCACGCGAAGATCGACACAGGCATGGGGCGGATCGGCTTCGCCTGGGATCGGGCTGCCGAATCGATCGCCCGGCTCGCGCAGTCGGGCGGGCTGACGTTTTCCGGCATCTTCTCGCATTTCGCATCCAGCGCCGCCGAGGATCGCCGCTTCGCGGATCTCCAGATGGAGCGGTTTCTCGGCGCCGTTGAGGCGTGCCGGCTCAAAGGCGTGACAATTCCCTTCCGTCATATGTCAAACAGCGGCGCCTTTCTACGGAACGCGGCATGGGACCTGGATGGCGTGCGTATTGGCATTCACCTCTATGGCTATGGTGGCGCGCCGCCTTCGGCGCGGAGTCGGACCCGGCCGATGCTGCAATGGAAGTCCGGGCTGGTTCAGGTCAAGCGCGTCCCGGCGGGTTCGCCAATTGGATATGACAGCACGCATGTGACGCCGGCGGCAACGACCATCGGCGTAGTGCCGGTGGGCTATGCCAATGGCTATTCCAGGCATCTCAGCAACAAGGGCCGTGTCATCGTCAACGGTCGGTTGTGTCCGGTTGTCGGCCGTGTGAGCATGAACTACATCACGGTGGATCTGGGGCCGGAAGGCGCGGACCGGCCCAGGGACGAAGTGGTTCTGATGGGGCAGCAAGGCCAGGCCTCCGTCTGGGCGGATCAGTTGGCCGAGTGGTGCGGAACAATCCCCCACGAAATACTAACCGGCATCCGTAGCATTGCGGCCGGTTAGCCGAAAACTATTCCGAAAACTTGTTGACCGCTGAATGGATCTCGCCCTACAATCGCCGCAGATCAAGACGCGTCAGGTCGGCCGCTTCGGACGGCAGGATGAAATCGCCGGATCGGTGGTCTTTCTGGTGTCTGACGCCTCGTCTTACCTCAACGGAACTACGCTCTGCGTGGATGGTGGCTGGACCGCCTGGTCGGCGGAGCGGACAGGAAACGACAACGATGCAACCCAATGAACGCGTGCGCGACGTTTATCAGGGCCGGAAGCCCGACCAGGTCCCCCTGTGCCTGGATCTTTCCCACTGGTACAAGAAGAACCGGAATGTTCCGTTCAACCTGGCGGGGCTTGACGCGGTTGAACCGGGCCTGGTCGACCTGCACAAGCAGATCGGCGCGGTGGCCTATATAGAAATGGGCGGCTTCTACTCGCTGTCCTGCGACGATCCGACGGTCGGGCTGTCGTCGCGCACCGTCGACGGCGTTTATTCCACCCGCATCGACACACCGCTGGGTTCGCTTTATGAAGAGCGCGTGTTCAACCCGGACAGTTATTCGTACGGCATCCGCAAGCATCTGCTCGAATCCACGGCGGACTTTCCCATCGTGGAATACATGATGGAGCGACTGCAATGCCGGCCCCAATGGAAATTGTACCGGGCATGGCAGGCGGCGCTGGGCGAACTGGCCTTCCCCTATGCCCAGTTGCCGTATTCGGGGTCGGGCTATCTGATCGCCCGCAACATGGGCGTGGAAAAGACCATTTTCGCCGTGCTAGACGAGCCGGACAAGGTGCAACGGCTGGTGCAGGCGGTCAACGCCTGCAACCTGCGGATTCTGGACGCGATTCTCGACGGCCCGTTCGAGACGCTGATCGTCAGCGACAACTACGACAGCAACGTGCAGACGAAGGAGTTCTTCGACACCTACGTTCGCGACTACTATACCGAGGTTGCGCGGCGGCTGCATTCCAAGGGGAAGTACCTGGCGGTGCATGTGGATGGCGAAAGCCGGGGCGTGCTGGGCTGGCTGGCCGCGTGCGGCGTGGATTGCGCCGATGCCGTTACCCCGGCCCCCATGTTCGCCCGCATGCCCGAGCAGATGCGCGCCGAGGCCGGGCCCGACCTGATCCTCTCCGGCGGCATTCCGGCCACCGTGTTCGGCGCCACCGGCAGTGACGCGGCCTTCGTGGACTGCGTCAGACGCTGGCTCGATACCCGCCTCGCCTCGCCCAGACTGATCATGGCCGCCGGCGACCAGGTGCCCACCGACGCGCCGTTCCACAGAATTGCCATGCTGCCGGAACTGGTGGAGAAATATGGCGGGTACTGATTCAATAGAGGTTTAAAACAAGGAGGACAACGTGAACAGCAAAGAGCGAGTATTGGCGGCGGCGCGGCGTGAGCGGCTTGACCGTCCCGCAACCAGCCTCCGATGCACGGCGGATTCATTGTGTCGCCCAGCCATCAGGTCCAGGGCGACACGCCGCCCGAGAATATCGTGGCCATTTACGATGCGGTCCGCGATTATCGCTGGTAGTCGCGCCGCCGTATGCATCTGAAATTATCGCCATGAAGTTACACATCACGGAGACCTCGCTCGCCGTTCGCGGGATCGAAGGTACACGGCAAGCCGTCAACACCTTTCCGTCGCTTGTGAGGCTCTCGAACGGAGACGTCCTGCTCACTTGCCGCGCAGGCTCGACCAAGGACAGCGACGATGAGATCGTCCAAATCCGCCGGTCCACGGACGCGGGTCGGTCTTGGGGCGAACCTGTTGCGCCGTTTTCGGATGTCCTGAATGGCGTGCGCGGCTCGCTGAAACTTGCGTACCTGACCGAATTGCCCGGGGGCCGGCTCCTTGCCGCGGCGATGTGGGTCAACCGCGCCGTCCGCCCCGGCAAACCGCTGTTCAACACCGAGACCGAAGGCTGCCTGCCCATGGCGATTGTGATTGTCGCGTCACCCGATGGCGGGCAGACCTGGGACTCAGGCCGGCAGGTTCCGATGCCGACGAGCGTCGGTCCGCCCAGCCTGACCGCGCCGCTGTTACGTTTGTCCGACGGCCGCCTGGCGATGAGTATCGAGTCGAACAAGCGCTACGACGACCCCACGCCCTGGCGTCAGTTCGTCTCCTATTTCCATTCGGCGGACAACGGCTGCCGTTGGACGGGCCCGACCGTGGTTTCGCAGGACCCCACCGGGCGCATCTTCCACTGGGACCAGCGCGCCGGCGTGGCACCCGATGGACGACTGGTCAGTTTCACATGGACCTACGACTCGATCGCAAAGCAGTATGTGAACATCTACCGGCGCATCAGCGCCGACGGCGGGATGTCATGGACGGCGCCCGAAGACCTCGGTATCGCGGATCAGGCGGGACGCCCGGCTATTTTGCCGGATGGCCGCGTCGTGCTGCCGTGGGTGGACCGATTCGGCTCGCATTCCATCCGGGTTCGCGCTGCGGGAAGCATCGACGCCCCGCTGGAAGCCGGCACGGAACTGGAACTCTATCGGTTCGAGACCGCCGCGAAACAAGAATCGTCCACGACATCCACCGGGGACCTGCTGGCCGACATGGGGCTGTGGACGTTTGGACTGCCGTTTGCCGAACGGATGCCGGACGGTGATGTGCTGGTGGCCTACTATGCCGGCACCGCCACGCGCATGGACATCCGTCTGGCACGACTGCAGGTGTTGTGAACGCCACCATCATGGCGGGCTTCGATTGACAGGATTGCCATGCTGCCGGAACTGGCGGCGAAATATGGCGGGTACTGAAAAAACGCAAGGAGATGGTATCATGAGTAACTGGACTTTTGCCGAGATGGACCAACAGATTGCCGACGGGCTTCAGGCGCAACTGCCGACGGCGTTGTTCGATGCCCACGCGCACCTGTGGCGGACAGCGGACATGGCGCAACCGGTCACGGGGCTGTGGACGGAGGGGCCGGCCGAGGCCGGCGTGGCCGCCTGGCGGCGTCATGTCGGGCGACAGGTCGGCGCGTCGCGGTTGGCGGGCGGGTTGCTGATTCCCAATCCCTCGGCCGGCGGCGATATCGCCAGGGCCAACGCCTTTGTGTTTGAACAGATCGCAGGCGATCCCGCCCTGAAGGGACTGGCGCTGGTTGCGCCGCAAAGTACGCCTGCCCAGTACCGGCCGCTGCTCGACAACCCGCAATTTGCCGGGTTCAAACCGTATCATGTGTACAGCGATCACAAGCCGACGTTCCAAGCGCCACTCATCTCGTTCCTGCCGGAGTGGGTGTGGGCGCTGGCGCACGAACGGGGACTGGCGATCACCTTGCATATGGTCCGCGATGCCGCCTTGGCCGATCCCGACAATCAGCGCGAGCTGCGGCACTTCTGCTCCCGCTATCCCAATGCCCGGCTGATCCTGGCCCACGCCGCGCGTGGCTTCCACGCGCCGAACACCGTCAACGGTCTCTCCTGCCTGCGCGGTCTGGAAAACGTCTGGTTCGATTCATCGGGCGTCTGCGAGCCGGAGGCGCTCCAGGCCATTCTCCGGGAGTTCGGCCCTCGGCGCCTGCTCTGGGGGAGTGACTTCCCGGTCAGCGAGATCCGCGGCCGCTGCGTGACGGTCGGCGACGGCTTCGCCTGGCTCCAGCCTGATTCGGTGTTATGGGACAAGACCGGCCCGCAGGGCCATCCCACGCTGGTCGGTTTGGAAACGTTGCGCGCGCTGCGGGCGGCGGCCGATGCGCTCGGGCTGAACGCCGCGGATTTACAGGACATCTTTGCCGACAACGCGCTGCGGCTGCTGGGCCTCAAGACCGAATCGGGCACACAGACACAGGATCTCTATCGCCACGCCAAGGAACGGATCCCCGGCGGCACGCAACTGCTGAGCAAGCGCCCCGAGATGCTGGCGCCCGACCAGTGGCCCGCCTACTTTCGCGAAGCGCGCGGCTGCGAGACCTGGGATCTCGACGGCCGCCACTACTATGATTTCTCGACCAACGGCATCGGCGCCTGCCTGCTGGGCTTCCGCGATCCCGATGTGACCCGCGCCGTGCAGCGGCGGATCAACCTCGGCAGCATGTGCACCTTGAACCCGCCGGAGGAAGTCGAGTTGGCCGATCTGCTGTGCGGGATCCACCCGTGGGCGGAACAGGTCCGCTTCGCCCGCTGCGGCGGGGAAGCCTGCGCCGTGGCGGTGCGCATCGCGCGCGCCACCACCGACCGGTCTGTCGTCGCCATTTGCGGCTACCACGGCTGGCAGGACTGGTACCTGGCGGCCAATCTCGGCGAGAGCGACGGCCTGCGCGGCCACCTCTTGCCCGGCCTCAACCCGCTGGGCGTGCCGCGGGAACTGCGCGGCACGGCCGTCACCTTCACCTCCAATGACCGCGCGGCGTTCCAGGCGCTGTTGGACCAGCATGGCGACCGGCTCGCCGCCGTTATCATGGAGCCCTGCCGCTCTCAGGATCCCGACCCCGGGTTCCTGGAGTTCGTGCGCGACGGCGCCCACCGGGCTGGCGCGTTACTGATCATCGACGAAATCAGCATCGGCTGGCGCCTCAACTTCGGCGGCGCGCACCTGAAGTTCGGGGTTTCTCCGGATATGGCCGTGTACGCGAAAGCCATGGGCAATGGCCACCCGATGGCGGCGGTTATCGGCACCCCCGCCGCCATGGCCGGCGCCCACGACTCGTTCATCAGCAGCACCTACTGGACGGAAAGCGTCGGCCCCGTGGCTGCGCTGGCGACCATTCGCAAGATGCAGGCGGTGGATGTGTCGGCGCATGTGGCACGCGCGGGCACGCGCGTGCAGCAACGCTGGGCCGAGAGCGGCCGGCGGCACGGCCTGCCCGTGCATGTCGGGGGCTATCCCTGTCTGGCGCATTTCCGCTTCGACCACGAAAAGGCGGACGTCTTGCGGACCCTCTTCACCCAGCGGATGCTGGCGCGCGGCTTCCTGGCCGGAACGGGGCTCTATCCGACCCTGGCCCATACCGACGCCATCGTGGAACGTTACGGCGACGCCATTGACGGCGTGTTCAAGGAAATCGCCGATCTGCTGGCGGCGGGCGGCGATCTCGCCAAACACCTGCGCGGCCCGGTCGCGCATAGCGGCTTCCGGCGACTGACGGGGTAGGGAAAAGGGAACGTGAAGACGTGAGGACGTGAGGAAGACCGATGATGACGCGCCAACAGATTGCCAGACGGATTTGCAGCGGCAGCGGCCTGATCGATGCGCACACGCATCTTGGCGCCGATGCGGCGCTGTTCTACAACGGGGATTTTCCCTACGCGATCTCGGCGGAAGACCATGGCGTGCGGATGACACAGTCTGGAATCGCGTACGCCGTGTGTTTCCCCTTTCTCTACACGGGGTATTTTCAGATGGCGGCATTCCGGCGCGGGCAATTCAGGCGTGACCCGCGGGGCGTGTCGGCTTTCCCCTATGCCTTCGAGAATCAACGCCTATGCCGGGAAATCTACGAGGCCTTTCCAGAATTTGCCGGTCGTCTGTTGCCATCGGCCTTCTTCGATCCCGCCCGGCGTCCCCGCGAGCAGGCCGCAGGTATCCGCGAACTCTCCACCCGCTACCCGCTCTTCGGTCTCAAGACCGCCACCAGCTATCTGCATTCGCAGATCGGCGCGCTACTGGCGGAAGGGGCATGTCTGCTGGATCTCGCGGCGGAGCTGGACATCCCGGTCACCATCCACAGTGCGGTGCTACCGGGCGACCCGTGGGCCAACGTTTTCGAAATCCTCAAGGTTGTGAAGGCTCGTCCGGACGTGCGCTTCGCGATCGCCCACACTTGCCGGTTCGACCGCCGGGCGCTTGACACGGCCGCCGGGCTGGCCAACTGTTTTGTGGATGTGGCCGCGTTTCACATCCACTGCGCGCTGGCACAGCAGAACCACGCCGCCGTGGCGGCGAAATCGGACCGCTTCCCCGCCGACTACCGGCATCATGCGGCAGCCATGCAACGCATCGCGGAGGCGTACCCGGCGACGCTGTTATGGGGCTCGGACACCCCGGCGCATTTGTGGAAAAGCCGGTTTCGCAACGACCAGGGCCAGGAGGTCTGGATGGATTTGCCTTGCGGTCCAGCCACCGAGGTGGAGGAACTGCGCAAACTCCCGCCGGCGATCCAGCGACGAATCGGCCATGACAATACCGTGCGTTTCCTGTTCGGAGAAAAAGGCGGTGACGATGAAAACTAAAGCTAAATGCGGGGCGCTCGTTGAGCGCGAAACGATCCGGCTGGCCATGATCGGCTGCACCTCGGGCAATGGGCATCCGTACTCGTGGAGCGCCATGTTCAATGGCTACGACCGCGATCTCATGACGCGCGAATGCCCCTTTGCCGGCATCCCGGCGTATCTGAACAAAGAGCCGGCGGAGACCCTGACCATCCCCGGCGCCAAGGTCACGCACATTTGCTGCTCCGGCGATGGCGGGTTTACCGCCGAACACGTCGCGAAATGCGCGCCGATCCCGAATGTGGTGGAGAATCCGACGGATGTGATCGGCCAGGTGGATGCCGTCATCATCGCCACCGACATCGGGTCCGAGCATGTGAAGCGCGCCCGGCCGTTCGTCGAGGCCGGCCTGCCGGTGTTCGTGGACAAGCCGATGGTGGACAACGCGGCGGACCTGCGGATTTTCCAGGACTGGGTGGCCGCAGGCAAGCCGCTGATGAGCTCAAGCTGCATGCGCTACGCCAAGGAGTTCCTGCCGTACCGGCTTTCGACCCATGAACTGGGCGCCCTGCGCTTCGTGAGCATCACCACGCCGAAGAGCTGGGAGCGCTACGGCATCCATGCCCTGGAGGCGATCTATCCGATTCTTGGGCCGGGGTTTGTGTCCGTGCGCAACACCGGCACGGCGGAGCGCAACGTGGTTCATCTCAAGCACCGATCGGGTGCGGATGTTGCGGTTGTCGCCACGGCCGACATGTACGGCTCGTTTGGCTGTCTGCAACTCTGCGGCACCGCCGGGCATGCGCAGGTCGCTTTCGGCGACAGTTTTTACTCCTTCAAGACGCAACTTGCGGCGTTCATCGAGTACCTGCGCACGGGTGTACGCCCGTTCCCATTTGAGGAAACCGTCGAGTTGATGAAGCTCGTCATCGCCGGCATCGGCAGTCGCGAAGCGGGTGGCCGGGAAATTAGCATGGAGGAATTCGATGTTTAATCTGAACGGCAAGGTGGCTCTGGTGGCCGGAGGGGCGGGGCACCTGGGAACACCGGTATGTGAAGCGCTCTGCGGACAGGGCGCCACGCTGATGATCGCGGACCAATGCGTGGACCGTGCGGAGGCTTTGGCCGCCAGGCTGCGCGATACCGGCGGCGCCGCCCGCGTCACGAATATCGATCTGACGCAGGAGGCGTCTGTCCAGGGCGTGGTCCGGAATACGGTGCAGCAATTCGGGCGGCTGGATATCCTGGTGAATATGACGTATTTCGCGATCGGGAAACTGGTCGGGGAACTCAGCGCCGAGGAATTCGACATGTCCAACCGGGTCAATCTGACGGGAACCTTCCTGTTGGCGCGGGCCTCGGCCAATGCCATGACGAACGGTGGCAGCATCATCCTGTTTTCCTCGATGTACGGCCAGGTGTCCCCCGATCCGGGGATTTACCATGCGCCCATGAATCCCAACCCCATTGAGTACGGAGTCGCCAAGGCGGGGATCATCCAGATGACGAAGTATCTCGCCGTCGCCTGGGCAAGCCGGGCCATCCGCGTCAATGCTGTGGCGCCCGGTCCATTCCCGAATCCCGGGGTTCAGCAGGATTCGCCGGACTTTATCCAGCGGCTTGCCCGGAAGGTCCCGCTGGGGCGGATCGGGCGCAACCACGAAATCGCCGGTCCGGTTGTCTTGCTGGCGGCGGATGAGTCATCGTACATCACGGGCGAAACGATCGGCGTCAATGGCGGTTGGACGGCGTGGTGAAAACCGGAAGTGATTGTACCATCCTGCCGGGTATCAATCCGCGGTTTTCGGTGACGTAACGGGGTCGCAATTCAGATGCGTTCGCCCTGCGTCAAAGTCTTTTTTTTGAAATTGTAGGGTTTTTCTGATCGCCTTTTAACCCGTTTTTGCTAGTAAATTCGCCATTTTTGACCCCCCCCCCCTTTTTTTTGCGCTTGACCCGGAACCCATTACGAACTAACTTATTGCCATGTTCAGACATGTGGGGCGATTCGTCAACGGACGACCACGCTCACGGCGAAGTAGTGCCAGCGCTACGAGTTGGCACAGTGACAGGACTGGAAGTGG
>CAIYGI010000239.1 GCA_903925685.1 uncultured bacterium | reverse complement strand
GGCCGGAATACAACTGGTCTTGTGCCGCAATCGGAAGAGCGGCACCGCACCAGTCTTGCCCCGCAATCGGAAGAGGCGGGGCCGCACCAGTTGCGCGGCGCAATCGGAAGAGCGCCGCCGCCATGTAGCGCCCGAAGGCGACCATACAACTGGTCTTGCCGCGCAATCGGAAGAGCGCGACCGCACAAGACGCGCCGCAATCGGAAGAGGCGGCGCACAGTCGGTCGCTGCGCTCCATGGAAGTTGCGGCGAACCAGCTTCATGGCGCAAAACCAGAAGAGCGCCATCAAGCCGGATCACCGCTCTCAGTTGCAATAGGCAGCGTACCAACTGCCGGTCCCTGAACCCGCAAGACAGGGACCGGCAGCCGGAACGCCGCCCCTCCCGCCATGCACTCAATCAGTCCGTCGCTGCGCTCCATGGAGTAACGGGCGAAGGCCATCACAACCCGGTCGCCCAAACACGGCGCCGGGTTGCCATGGCCGACGCCCTTCGCACTGATGAATGTTTTCGCTCCGCGGGCAGGTAGCGGCGGGCCGGCAAGGGATCGCGCCAACCCAGACCGGAGAATACCGGACTGGGTTTTCACGCCCCTTGCTGATCGGCCCGCCGCTGAACCATTTGCCCCCCGCGCTTGAACCGTCCCCCCCGGCTCGGGGGGTCTGCGCGTCGCGGCGTCCGCCGGTGGAATGCCGGCCCGAATACAAGAGCGCCTAAACATAACCGAGCGTTATGCGCGAGTACCGCCTACGCGGTTGCGCTTGAGGCGCAAACGCGCAGTAGCGCGTCGCATAACGTCGGTTATGCTACGGCGCAAGACGGGCCGGCAGAACTGTTTGCGAAGACCCCTTTGCGCCTACCGCCCCCAATGCGAGGGGGGCGGGCGCGTTGGTCAGCAACGGCACGCGCCTCCGGCTGTCGGCACCGATGCCGTTGCTGCGCGGTGCCACGCGAACCATCACCGAGCAACTCCAACAGGAACTCGCGAACCACTTCGGAACCCCCTTGCGGCTATCGCCCCCCAGAGGGGGGCGGCGCTCTTGCTTTTGCTGCGCCCCCGGCGGCGCGCGGAAGAGGGGCTGCAAAAGGCGGTGTGAAGGGCAGGGAGGAATACCTGCCCTTCACCCAGTTGCGAGACGCGCGGCCACCCGCCGCCCGAAGGCGGCGGCGAAGACGGCCATGTGGTACAGCGACGCCTTCGTCACGGCAACGCGACCCCCTTGCGCTGATCGCCCCCCGCCACCGGGGGGCGGCGCCGAAAACGCGGCGCTGCGCGCCGCCGCCAACACCACTTTCATGCGCAAAGCTTTCCGCTTTTCTGGTCAATTCGCAACGGTTTCGCAACAGAAACCACCGGTTTTTCAGGCCTTTTCTAACTTTTCGTTCTTTTCCGCCTTCGCAACGAATTCGCAACGGATTCGCAACAGTCGATTTCGCGTCCGGTGTTTCCGGTGTTGCAGTTTCCGCCGAATGTTTTTGGATAATTTTCGGATAATTCCCCCGTCGAAAAGTGGACGGATAGTTGACATTTACTTGACACTTGCTTGACAGCAAATCGCCGTATTCCCCATATAAACCGGGGTTTTATCGTTACGGTACTTGACAGCAAGTTGACACAAAGTTGACAGCCGAGTTCCGGATGTTTTTGGATAATTCGACGCTTTTCCTTGACACGAAGTTCGGTGGGTTTTCAACCCGTCCAAATTCAAATCTTTGAGTCAGGGGCCTGCGGCCGGCCAATCCAACCCGCGCCGTGCGAAGACCGGGTTTTGCGCGTTCCGCAAGCTACTCGCGCAAAACCCGGTCCCCGCCCGTCGCCAAGACCGGCGGTCCCGGCGTTGCGCGTGAATCCCGTCGCTCCAGGAGGCCAAGGTTGGCCACCCTTCCGCGTCGGGCTCCCCGCGCCCCACCGCGACCAAACCAGATCAATCCACTCCATGTCAGAATGACTTTGCGCTACTGATCCAGGTGGGTAACACCGCGCGTTAACGCGGCGAGCATCGTTATGGCCGCGGTTGCAGGCTCGTGCGCAAGCGCGCTCATCGGGCTCCGGACTACCGGCCCCGACAACGGCGGCCAGAACGCCGCTCCCCACCACGCGCCAAATCAATCCCGTTCATGCACCTGAACCCAGTGCTGTTCATGCGCACGAACCAGGCGCGCCAACGCGTCGAGCAAGCCGCCGCAGTACCAGCGGTGGCGTGTTGCCTGGAAGCCGCAAGCTCGCGCGTGTACGCGCTCATCGGCGCGTCAGCTACACGCGCCGCCGGCTTACAGGCAAAACGCCACTCCACGCCGCGCGCCAAGAGAATCTCCGTTCCTGCGCAGAACCGCAGTGCCGGTTATGCGCACGAACCCGGCGCGCAATCCATTCCGAACACGCCAGGCTCGGCGCACCGGACTGGCTCACGCGCCGAAAACCCAGAGCATCGTGAACCAATGCGCTAACGCGCCAAGATCTTGCGTCGGGGTCCCCCATCCCCAACGCGCCAATGCACGGCAGTGCCGTCGCGGGAATACCGCGCCGATCACCGCCCCTTGCCGGTAGCGCTGCGCGCGGCTTGACCATTCCGCTCGTGCTGTTGTTCTGGGTTGCCAGGGCAATGCGGCAAGGCCGGCCAGCGCGCCAATTCGGGGTGCAAGCTCGCCCCCGAACCGCGGCGGGCATACACCGCTTTGTCACGCCGTCCGCAGCTATCGCCAAGGCCCGCATTGCCCCGGCAACCCACCGCTCCATTTCCTTCCCCTCCCCAATTCAACCCGTCCCCCTCCGCACCGCCTCACCAAAACCGGGTGAGGCGAGGCGGTGCGAAGGGGGGCAGGTTGAACAAAACAAGAAAGGGGAGGGTAAGAAAATGGAACTGAACAACAGCACGAACGGAATGAAAGAGGCTCAGACAATGCTCGGAGAGCAGGTTTCTCAAATGCAACTCAAAGGCTTTTCAACGGCGGAAATCAAACCCCGCCGCAGCGCACCCCGACGGCCCGCTTGCTGGTCAATGCGCGTTGACCTGCCAATGGTCCGGGAAAACCCGACAAACGCAAACGGCGACCCGATCAAATGCCAGACGCCGGAAAACGTCGCCGCCCTTTGTGCCGACCTCGGCCAACTGGCGCAAGAAGCATTCGTTGTCATCGACTTGACCGCCAAGAACACCGTCAACGACAAGCGCTTAATCTCGCTTGGCGTTCTGGATGCCTCCCTTGTGGCCCCTCGCGAAGTCTTTCGAGGTGCAATCGTTGGCATGGCCAAGGCCGTCATATTGGCACACAACCACCCCAGTGGCGACCCAGCGCCCAGCGCCGAAGACATCCGCATCACCCGCCAACTGATAGAAGCCGGAAAAATCCTAGACATCAAAGTTTTGGACCACGTCATCATTGGCAGACCCAGCGCAGGCAACAAAGGCTTTTACAGCCTCCGCGAAACCGGCCTTGTGGACTTTGCAGCGTGAACGAGAACGAACCCAAACCCGAACCAAAACGAGAAAGCGAGCAGAGAAAATGACACTGGCCCAGGTACAGCACATGATGGAAATAGACGAAGAAGAAATCTGGAACACCGCCCACGAACCCACGGCGGACGCCGACACCGAACAAGACGCCCTGCTAACCCGCGCCATGGAAAAACTACACACCGAACCCTGAACCGTTAAACGTGCAACGTTGAACGTGAAACGAGGTATTCACACCATGAACCACACACCCGAAGCCTACCGCGCCCGAGCAGCGCGCCGCGCCGCCCGCGCGGCCGCTTTCCATGCGCGTATGCGCGCCGCTGGAAAACCACCCGAACAGGAAGACCACAGCAGCCACGAAGACAGGGAATGCGGTGACCGCGCTTACGAGGACTCTTGCGCGGACGCTTGCGGACTCTAAACCACCAACCCCGACCGCCGGCGGGAAAACCGGCGGAGTCTTCTTCCCGAACGCCTTCAACGTGTAACGACTTCAACGCCTTCAACGACCCCCTCACACCATGCCACACCAAACACAGATCGAAATCCGCGCCGCCCGCCTATACGTAAGCCCCCGCACCCGCGCCTTGACGCCGGACGAAGCCGAAACCCGCCGCATCGCCTACGCCATCAAATCCTTGGACTGTCCAACCGGCATGCTTGAGACCGCCGCCAAAGAAATCGCCGCCATGCTCTGGCAACCCTGCAACCTGATCCCCGTGCCCAGCCACACCGGCGACACCCGCGCCAACTTGCGACTATGCAAACTGATAGCCGCCAAGACCACCGGCGCCCAGGTACGCGACATCCTGACCAGAACCGCGCCGGTAGAAAGCCAGTGCCAGCGCCACCGCGCCGCCCAAGGCCGCACCCCGCCCAGCGCCCACCACATCACCCGCAAGACCAGTTCATGGGTAGACGCGCTCCCGACCTTCATTGTCGACAACGTAGCGACAAGCGGAAACACCATGCAGGCATGTTACGAAGCCTTGCATTTCGGCACCGGCCTAGTCTTCGCCGACGCCGCCCACAACCCCCGCAGCCATTTCATCTTTTGAATTGTCCGACCTCCGACCTCTGACCTCCGACCTCTGGCCAACCCCCCAGCCCGGACACCGGCGAGCAGGTTCACCAAATACCCGCAGACCCGGCGCTCCGGTAAAGGGGGCAGGGGACCGCGCAGCGCGAACCGGAACCCACCCACCCGCCCGGAAGGCGCGCCGCGCGGGTCATGGTCTACGCGACCCCGACACCCGGCGCCTGGGCGCTGCGCCCCAGGACCCCGCCAAGGACTTGCAGCCCTTGACCCGCCGCCCAAATCGGCATACGCTCCCGGCATGGTGATGAAAGCCTGACGCATATCATAACTTGACGGCTTCTCAAGCTCGCTAAGCTTGACGGCGATTACGTTGGCACCAGATCGAACAGGGAAACGAACATGCTTCCGCTATGGCCGTTGATATTTCTGATGGCGTCAATCGCACCGGTGGTCGGTGGCTTTATCGAAGGCGGAAAGATAGGCATATTCGGAAAGGTGATTGGATTCACCATTGGTCTCTTGGTCGGCACCAGTTGGTTCTTCGGGCTTCTGGCGTTCCGGCGTGGTTCCCTCAGAGTAGTCGAGAAGCTCAGCGGTGTTTGGGGAGAAACAGTCGCGTCCCTCATGTACATCATAGCGCTTGGGTCAGGGCTCCTCGCGACTTACATTGCAGTCCAGATCACTAGATTCGCCATGCAACGAGCGTTCGCGTAGGACAATGACATGCCCAACCACCACAACCTGCGGCTCGCAAGTCCGCCGAGGTTGGGATGGAACGTTGCCACTCCCCTCGCGCGCGGCTCCCTGCCGGCGCGGTGCCCGAAAACGCCTGCCGTGGGGGCCCCCGCGCTGCTTTTCCTTGTACGATAACCGCCGCCGCACGCGGAAACCCCCGCAAACTCAAACATTTGCATCCGCAGTGTCACCAATTGCACCCATGCCAAAACCGCCAGAAAACGCCACTTTACGCATTGCACCAACGTCCAACGCCCCTGTTTCCCCTTGCTTCCGGCGTTGACGCCGCGCCGATAACAACGCCCTTCGCGCAAACAACGCCTTGACCGCCGGCCACTGTTCACCTGCCCGCCGCAGCCTTTTGTCGACGAGCGTGACACTTACCCCCTGCTTCGTAGCGATCTCCGCCAGCGTGAACCCAGCCCCGCGCCAACACACGGCATCCCGCATTTCCGGCGTCAACCCCAAAAGCCCCCTGACGCACTCGGCCATCACCCACGCCGGGTATTTACCATCTTCGTCTTGGCGAACGGTCCCCATCTCGCCGGCGACGACCTCGGGCTTAAAGGGTAGGACGTGACTGGAATCATGCCGCAGTCGGCACCTGGCGCACGGCGTCTCCTCGAACGGCACGCCCTTGAACCGCCCACCCTGTACATCCGCGTTATGCCGGCAACGGTGACACTGCATTTTTCTTTACTCCTTCCGGCGCCTTGATCAGCGCCTGGTTAAACTAGACCTGCTCGGAGGCATACAGCGCCAACAGGATGGCGTCCGCCTCGTTATCATCCCTTGGGGTACGTCCAGACTTGGCCATGGCCGCGGCGATCATTTCGGACTTCTTGGCCGTGCCGGAACCGACCGCCCACTTCTTGAGCGTGGCCGTGTGGATCGGCATGGACTCGATCCCGAGTTCTGCGGCCGCCCCCATGGCATGAGTCACCAGACCAACGCAGACCTCCGTGGCCGCGCCGCCCCGGTAATGCGCTTGCTCGTAAGCCAGCAACCCGGCACCGACCGTCTTGCCAACGTCCAGGCACCAGCGCCGGGCACGCAGGAACATCAGCCCATGCGACTCCCCACGCCGGAGCGCGAAGTCCTGGACACCCGACTCGATGATCTTGCCGTCATGGGCAACCGCCCACCCGGTTTTCGTTGCGAGGTCAAGCGCGAGAATGGTCATGCTCATTTTCTGTTTTCCTGTTCGTCCGTCCGCGCGTTCTGTTCGGACGGTTGTTCGGATAGCGCCTCTTGGCGCGGACCCCTTATGTATGTACTCATACATAGGGGCCGAACAACCGGCAGAACTGTTCGGGTTTGTTCGGGTTTTGTTCGGGTTTTGTTCGGATCGCGTATCATGTTTTTTCCTCCCCGGAAACGGCTGCCCGTGCCGGTATTTTTCCGGTCAAACGCAGGTCGCCTTCGGAGGTCTCAACGATGACCTTCCGCAACTTCAACTTGGCCAACCAATCCGACGCCGTGGCTTTCTTCAGACCGAGCTTTTTACAGAGAGCCGTGTGGGTGGTCGCACCCTCGTGGATCGCGTCCACAATATCCTGTCCCCGGTCGCGCTTCTCCCGCGGGACCTGGTCGGCATCCGCCTCATGCCAGCAGATAACGCCTTGCTCCCGGTTGTAGGCCACATATCGCATGGTGGTGGGATCGCCCTCGGGCAGGTTGCCCTCGTGCCAACGCAGCCGAAACCCACGCTTGGCGGCGCGCAACTCAAAGACGCGCGCGTCTTCGGTCGCCCGCAACGCCAGCACCGCGCGGCAGACGTTGGCCCACTCCGCCGACCCAGCCCCCAGGTAGGCAAAGTCACCCGGCAGGTAATGGGCCTTCTGCTGACCGCCGGCGGGTGGTTTGTTGGCATGGTGGACGATGAAGAGCCCGATGTTGAACTGATGGACGACCGGCAGAATCTGATTGCGGAGGAAAGGGGAGACTTCTTTCTGAGCCAGGGCGTCACCGCCAAGATAGGCGAAGGCCGGGTCCATAAAGACCATATCGGGAGTGAACTCAGCACAAAGCGCCCCCAGCACGGCCGCAAAGGCCGGTCCGGTCTTATCGTCCACTGTGGCCACGTGGACGCGCCCTTGCGCTGCCAGGGCATCTTCTGCAGTCCATTGCAGTCCGGCGAGTACGCCGTCCCGCATCTCGGCCAGGTCCCCCTCGTCGTTCTCTGCCTGGATGATGACGACGGAAAGCGGCCGCGCCGGTTCCAACCCGAGACACGGCCGGCCGCTGGCGAAGCAGAGCGCCATCTGCATGGCGAGCGAGGATTTGCCCGCGCCGGTTGGCCCGACCAACAAGGCAGTACCGCCCCGGCACAGAAACCGATAGCGGATCAATTCATTCGGGTCATCCGCGCCGGCCACCGGCCGCCGCAAGGCCGGCAGCGGAACCGCCGCCGGCGGTGGGGGCATGTTAACGCCGACCCAGGCCGACAATTCCGCCGGCAGCAGACCATCGAAGAAGGTATTGCCATCAAACTGCATGTTCAGGCTCCCAGTAAAGAATATCGTGCGTGGCCCCGGATCCGCGCCGGTGCCCGCCCGGCATCCGGACTAGTTTTGAGGTATCCCAGAGCGAGACATCGGCGCCCAGGTACGCCGCCAGCGCGAACCAGACCCGCCGCCGGTATGGCGAGAGACCGGACACGTTGAACCAACCGTGAATAGACTTCCCGCCCGAAAACACCGCCAGCGCCAGCGGCGCCGCCGAGGCATGAAGCGAGGAAAGCACCGCGATCTGGTCGCGCAACATGTCGCCGGTATCGAACTCGACGACGAGGTAGCGCCGGTCGCGCTCCGTGCATGCGTTGCTCTTGGACCGCCCCGAGGGCTTTCCGAGCGCCGTCGCGCCCATTTCCGCGCGCATCGGGTTGGCGACGATGAACTCGAACTGGCCGGCAACCGGCAAAAGGTCCGCCAGTCGCCAGGTGGACGCGCTGAACACCGACTTCGCCGCACAAACCCAGGTCTCGACATCGCCGCGGTACAACCCGCGCAGCACCGCGCCGGGCTCGACAACCAGCGGCTGACCGCTGAACATCGGCGGTGTGGCGTACCGCCGCCGCCGCTCCTCCTCGCAGGCCTCCGGCCAGCGCGGAGTCCGCGCCTCGGGCGCGGGTGGGGGATTGCCGGCTGTCGCCACGATCTTCTCGGTATTGGCGGAGACCTCTTTTGCCCGGTCGCCCCAGCCGGCCGCGGAACAGAAAGCCTCCATGTGTGCCGTGACCGCCGCCGGGGCCACCCCCGCGCGTATAAGACGCGCCTGGACGCGGAACAACCACTCGTGACGGTTCTGCCCAGGCGTTGGCGGATTCGCCAACAATCGCGCCGTCTCGTTATCGTAAGGGCGTAGAATCATGGTGAAGACCCGGTGTACCGTCCGTGTCAGTCATCATCTGAGTAACGCGCCGCCAGCGCCTTACAGCGGGCGGCCAGCTTCCCGCACACCGCGTGCGCCATCTCCCGGCGCTTCGCGGCGATATGTGCGCTCTCCATCATCTCTATCGCGTCCCGCGCGGCCTTCGCCGCATCCTCAAACGCGCTCCAGTCCTGCCACTCCTCCCGCGCGCGGTCCTTTGCGGCATCCGGCGCCTCCCGATCGCTGTCGGATTCCTCGGCCCCGTCCTTGGCGGAGTCTTCGCGTGCGTTCTCGGATGCACTGGAAAGGCGCTTCGCCGGGTATTGCTTCCCGTCCCGTCCCAACCGCGTAGGTGGGCAGGTGCCGGATTCCGGCACCTGCCGGACGGCCTGGACAAGATCGTCGCCAACCCCGCAGAGGTCGGCAATCGCGCGGCTCGACGCCGCCGGCGTCAATCCCAGCGCCACCTCAACGGCCCGGCGCTTGTCGGCGTTCGTCCGCCGCAGACCATGCTGCTGATTGGCCTTGAGCGCGAAGATCAGTGCCTCTTCACGGGTCCCGGCGTGGACATTGGCCGGCAATTCGATAAACCCGACCGTCGCCGCCGCCTTGTACCTGTGCCATCCATCGGCAATCACCAGGTCTCCGGACGGCAAATCGAAAAGATCAACCGGCGGAAACTTGGCGCCCTCCTTCATGGCCTCCGCGTAGGCCGCAGCGGTGTCGGTGTCGATCGTTGCGCGGACCATGAAATCGCCGTCCGGACAAATGGCATCCATCGGCACCAGTCGCGACACAATTGCAGGTTCTACTTTCTTCTCACTGGCATCTGTTTTCATGTTTCCCCTTCATCGTTCATCGTTCCGCGTTCATCGTTTATTTCCCGTACCTCTCCGCCACCTTGACCTCCACCGCCAGGGGCAACAAATCCACGTATTCCCACCCCGGCGGCATCAGCATCAACCGCTCAACCTCGACCACCGCCGCTTGCGCGTCGCCGACAGACACCTCGAAAACCAACTCATCGTGGCAACTCAATACTGGCGTCAGCCCGGCCTCGACACACCGCAACCAGGCCGCCGCGAGGATGTCCCGGGCCGTCGCCTGCACCATGTTCTCGGCCAACGTCCCCCGGTGCACCATGCGCAGGTCGCCGCCCTTCACGTCCGCCGCCATCAACGTGTCGTTGACCGAACGCGGCCCCCAGTACCGGATAATGCGGCCGGAAGGGAGCGGCATGCGGTAGACCGCCTCGCCGGCATGACCGGCGAAGGCGTCCGCCAGGCGATCCCAAAGATCGACCACCCGCCGGTTGGCGTTGCGGTAGCGCGTGACCGACTCCTTCGCCTTTTCGAAGGTGATCTCCACGCCGGCCAAGGTCTTGGCAGAGGACACAAACCGCCCGGCGCCCATCCCGAACCCCAACCCCAGCGTCATGCCCTTCGCCAGTTGCCGCAGGCCGGGATCGACCTGCTTGAGCGGACGCGGGTCGCGATATCCCAACATCCGCCGCGCCGCCGCTTCGTAGAGATCCATGCCCCATTGGAGCCACTGCAACATGTCCATCTCGCGTGCCAGCCAGAGCAGCACCCGCGCCTCGATCTGGGCATAGTCCGCAATCACGAAGACATGCCCGGGGTCCGGCACGATCAAACCCCGCAGGTCGACGCCTTCGGCGTCACCGCGGTTGAAGTTCTGCATGTTCAAGCCACCACTACCGGACCAGCGCCCGGTCTGGCCCGCGCCGAAATATTTCAACTGGTACCGCAACCGACCATCCGGCGCGATCCGCTTCCGGATGGCCTCCAGCACCGCCAGCGTGCGGTTCAGCCGGCGATACCGCTGCATGTGCCGCACCATCACGCCCACCTCGGGCTCATTTACTTCGCCAAGATCATCAGGATCGGCGTTTTTCGCCGTTGAACGCGGTGGCGAAAAACCCTTTGACGAACACCATTCCCGCAACGCGGGAATCGAAAGAGGAGGATCGAACGGAATCGCTTTGCGCAAACCCTCAAGATCGGAGTGAAGGTCGCATTGCGCCTTGGCCAGCGTCGCAGTATCGATCCGCACCCCGTGCCGCCCCATGTCATCGGTGATTTCCGCCGCCTCCATTTCGGCTGCCGGCCAGCTCTTGCACAGCCGCGCGAACAACCGCCCCGCCAACTCCGCGTCGCGAGTCGCGTACGCCTCCAGCGCCGCCGAGCCCGCCTGCGCGAACAAACCGCCCTGCCCGAGGTCAAGACGGGTAGTCTTGTCCAACGTCACACCCAACAGTTCTTTGCAGGCCCCCGCCAGGTCGCGCGGAAGGCCATGGTAGGCGCAGGCCGACGCCGAACACACCCAGCGAGCCGGCCGCACGCCGGCCGGGACAATGCCCAACTCCTGCAGCCGGTCAAACACCGCTCGGTCAAAGGGTGCGTTGTGCGCAACCAGCGTCGCGCCGTGAAGTACCGCCCAGTCAAACGCCTCCGGCTTCGCGGCCACACCCCGCTCACCGTCATGGATGGCCACGCTAAGCACCGCGAACCGCTTGTCCTGGCAATACAACCAGTTGCCAAGGTCCTTAACGCTGTAAGACCCCTTGTCCCAGGCGGTTTCAAAGTCGATGGCGAGCAAGTGCGTCATTATTTATCCCACCGCGTCGACTTCGCATGGATGCAAGGCGTCATGTTTCGCAATCACCCGTCTGCACACGTTCATCGTTCATCGTTCATACTTCAGCGTTTCTTGGGTCATACCCCTTAACCGCGCGCCACAACCGTGCCGCCGCCAGAAAGTCCAGGTACAACTCGTCGAGACGATCATGCTTGCAGACCACCATCCGCCCCGGCTCCGTCGTTGAGATAAACACGTTCGCCGCCAGTACCCTCGGCAACGCCTCTGCGCCATAGTGCGCGGCGGCATACGCCGCCAACTGCATCCCCTGGCCGTCATAAGGCGTCACCGCCTTCCCGGCCTCCGTCTTGCGCGTCTTGTAATCCAGGATCCCGATTCCAGCCTGCCCGAAGCGGAACAACGCATCCACGCGCCCCGCGTAACCCTCCCCCAGATTCGTCAACACAACCTCATGCGCCGTAATCTCAATGCTGGTCTCGTTCACCCAATCAATGACAGGCTGCACATAGGGCAACATCTCGGTGTAGAGATTGGCGCCCGTAAACGCAGCGTCCAAAGCATCGTGAATCCGACTCCCCAAATCCGAAGCCGAAACCGTTTCCGCCTTGCTGGCCTCGATCACACGCGCGATCCAGTAGTCCGCGCTCTCCTGCTCCTGCTTCGGATTCGCCAGAGCCGCCTCCGCCACCTTCTTGAGTTTCCATGTATCTAAACCCGGTTTCGCCAGGATCCCCAGGATACTGGTCACCGAGGGCAACAGACCCAGACGCTTTGCGTCGCGAATCGTCGTTTTGCGCTCCCCGCCGTCCCGTGCCGCCTGTGCATGGCACGGCTGCCCATCGCGCGCGTACCAGTGCGCGCTTTCAGAAGTCTTCGCTGTCAATACCGCCATCGACGTTTCCTCCGGCGGAGTCCGCGGCGGTGTGATGTGGCGCCGCAGACCCCGCCTTGAATGGTTGTTTGGATCAGAACGGCAGCGGATCATCCGCCGCCGGTTGCGCTTCCACTGCCACCGGCGCCGGTGCCGCCATTGCCACCGCCCGCGCTGTCCCACGCCCTGCCGGAACCCCCGACCGCGCCGCTGCCGGCACTGCCGCCTGTGCCTGGGGTGGGGGCACGTCGGCAAACCCATCCGGCAACGGCGAAACCGCCGCGATCTGCGCGTAGGTCTTCAATCCGTCCTTGCTCAGGACATGCTCGATCGTGACCAGGCATTCGGAACCCTTCAGTTCCATGTAATCCCAGCCCATCCTGGGCGACGCCCCCGTCAGTCCCTTGAGAAACGAGAAGAGGTTGCTCTTTTCGTTCCCGCTGATCTTCATCGGCCGCGTGTCGATCCTGTGCGGCTGCCCCGCCCGGTCCCGGAAGCCAAACAGGAAAGCCGTCAGGTCCACCTTTTCCGTTTGACTCGGATCATCGAACTTCCGGCGCTCGACTCCGAACTCGTCCCGGATGTCGATCACCTTCGCCTTGAACGTGCCCTTCGGCGCGACCGGCGCCTCACCCAACTCGAACAGATGCCACTGCCTACCCGCTCCCGCATTGTCTTGTAATACTGCCATTTGCTCATCCTACCTTTCGTTTGTTCACTGTTTACTGCCTACTGTTTACTACCTACCGTTTACTGTTTACTGTTCACCGCCTTACCTTCCACGATCGCCACAATCTCACTCTCGCGGACGCCAACCCCACGTTGCCGTCCCGGCAACGTGATGCGCGTCAGCGCCCCCGCCTTGAGCAGGTTGAAAACCGTCCGGGGCGTGACGCCCAGCCGGACCGCTGCGCCCCTTGGCCGCAGAATCTTGTCCGGCTCCACCGCCACCGGCGCTCCGGTCAGTACCCGCATGAATTCCGTCCGCTCGTGTGCCGACAAACTGGCGACCGCCAGTTGCGCTAGTTGCAAACTCTGTGATGCTTCCATTTTCATTTTTGTTTTTCTTCCGTTGTTTTGCTGTCCATTTCAAAAGTCAGCGCCCGGCGGGTCACTCAAGACCACCACCGTCCCATTTAAAGTCGAATTGGAATTCAGCCCACAAATCGTGGATTGCTGTCGCCTCGCCCTCGCGGGCCAGCGACAGGAGTTGCTGGAAACGCGGATCGCGCTTCGGCAATCGAGTGTGCTTCCGCTCAATCTTCTGCTCTTTGAACTTCATTTTCCGTCACCTCCAATTCGGTTAGAATTTTTCGTGTCTTCAAACCCCATGGGGTGACAAGGCAGGGCACCGCCGTGACAAACCGTGTCACGACAAAAAAAAGGACCCCGCGAAGGGGGCCTTCACGGGGTCAGGGGTCAGGAGTCAGTCGAAACTCAGCCGGCCCAGGTAACACCGGGCGGCGGTTCGTAGGTAAAACACCCGGCAACACGGGCTCGTGTGCGGACCGAAGGTCCTCCCGAAAAACGTGCCGATGGGATGAGAAGGTACTGGTTTAGATGATTGGCGAATCCGGTCAAGACAGGGTGCGGGTTGCCGTCCTTGTCCAGCGTCTTCGATAGGTTGTCATGGAAGCGCGTGATCGCTCGACGCACCGCACGAACAAGATTTTCAGCGTTGCTCTTGCTGTGTTCTGCGTAACGACGTTGAAAGGTCGCGATCTCTTCCAGGTAGCGCAACGCCTCGGCCCGCTCCGGCTCGGTCGTCTTATCGTCGTCGAGCACAGCCTCCCATTTCTGTTGTTCCTTCCAGACGGCCTTTGCAGATTCCAGGGCTTCGAGTCCGAGACTGCGCTCCTGAATACGGGCATGGCGGTGCAGAGGGGCGGCCTCACCGGTGACGGCGTCGGTCGTTGCCGTGATTCCGAGTTGCTTGCGGTATATTTCCGGGACCTTGACCGCAAGGTCGAGGGCGTGGATTGGTTCTATCGGCGGATTATGGAGAAGATAGGCCACGTAGAGGATCCCCTTCTCGTGTTTCACGGGCGCCGAGGCGCCGTCGAAAACCAGGCCCCAGGATTTCATGCCCTTGACGAGGGCGTAGCGGGGACCAGTCGCGGCAGGCACACGGACTTCTTGGCGGCCAAGTAGTTCGGCAATTGTTTTGACGGTCGTGAGAGATCCCGTTTCGGTGATGCGGACTGTCGTGTCCAGCGGCAAGAAGTCACCATTCAGGTTGGCGAGAATCTGGCGAGAGGTCGCATCCATGAAACCAGCCGTCGGCGCGACGAGGATGAACCGGGCGCGCAAGTGTGCCGCGAGCGCCGTAACCGTCTGGCGGAAGGCGGCGCGGTCGTGTTGGATCGTAAGAATCACCGGAAACGCCTCGTCGCCGTAGGCGGCAATCTGGATTGTATGGGGGATCCCGACTTCCGCTTCCCGCCGTGTAAACCTGAAAGCCTGGGCGATGGCGCGGCCGAATTTCGGCCAGTTCAACTCCAGGATGGCAACGTCAGCGTCGGTCAGGCGGATGTCGTCGCAGTGCGATGGTTCGCAGCGGCAGACGGCCACAATCGAACCGCCTTTGTGTCTCACGATCTCATGGGCGCAACCGCATTCGCGATGGCACGGGTAGGACTTGGCCGGCGTGCGTAGTTGGCGAAGGAATGTCGCACGGAAGGTGTCGAAATCCGCCCCGAGATTGGCTTTCCAGACCGCCGCGACCGCCGCCGGACCGGGTATGCTCTCCAATATTTGCCACAGGCGGCAGGTAGTCATGGGGCTTCCCGTTTTGTCTTCCTGGTCTCCCGGACGTCTCCAGCGATGACGTTCCTGATGACGGTTGCGTCCAGGTAGAACCCGTGGCGACTCTCTGGGGTGGCGCGAAGCAGCATGCCGTCGAGCATTGTCGCGCTTTGCTGGGGGTTTATCGGGCAGATGGCGAATACTGGCGAACCACTCATGCCGCTGAACGTAGACATCTTGGCGTCGGTGTCGAAGTCCAATTCCTTCATGCCAAGGAAACGTGACAATCCCCTTGCGTTGGCCGTTATGCTCAGTCGTCGCATGGCAAGATGGCGGGCATCGTAGTCCACTTCATTGATGGGATCGGGGAAACCGTGGATGACCAACTTCATGCCGTCAGGCACCGGAAACCGGCGTTCGGCGTCCAGATTGTAGACTTTGCCTTCGTCAAACAACGCCTTGTCGAGCTTGCGTTCGGCAACTGAGAAGACGGCGAGGTCACAGTGGTCGGTGTCCTCGGTCTCCTGCGTGTGGAAACGGAAGGCGTCGTCGAACGGCAGGAAGTGTTCCGAACCGACTTCGTAGGGAATCAACACCCGGTCAGGTCGGTAATTTTTCAAGACGTGCTCTGCCGTGACCGCGAACAACTCGCCATGGAATCGAACCAGGAAAGCGGTTCCCTGAAGACTGTAGTCATAATCCTCAACCTTGTTGTCGAAACAGACCGGCCGGGCGGCATGGCACAAATCGGCAATGGTCTTCATGGGGCGCGGCCTCCTTACTCCTGAACCTGCCCCGTTGTGCGGAACTTCTGCTTTGACAGCCACCGATGGACGAGGCGGGCGTCGCAGTGACGACCCAGTTTCAGAATGTTCGGTGGACGAATCTGCACCTTGCGGGGCTTCTCCTCGTCGCCGAAGTACACGTCGAACGCGGCGCGCCGAAGTTTTGCCTTCTCGTTGATCGGGTTGAAAGACCGTTCGTAGGCGGCCGCGCTGGCAAACACGTCGTCAGACTTGCGGACAAGGCCGTCGTTGAACTGACCGTCCCATCCCATTTCGACCTCGCGCAGGATAATTTCCCGGATTCCTTCAATGCCTTGCGGGTCAAGGGAGTCCTTCCCCAACCGCAACGGTTCCAACGTGTAGGTCTTAAACTCGGAGAAGAAGTTCTCCCGCCCGAACAGGTAGAATCCGAACTTTTCGCGGTAGAGTTGCTTCTCGCCCTTGGTGCCGGCGTGGATGCGGATTTCGTCCAGGTCGGGCGTGTAGACAACCACGTCATCTTTTTCGGGGCGATAGTGCAAGACTTCGCTCCGCGACCCTTCAACCTTCGGCGTCCTGGCGTAGGTGTCCCCGTGGCGGATCATGAACCAGAACTCGCCGTCAATCTCGTGGGGTTCGATCTTGGTGTTCTTGTGGCCGCGGTTGTGCCGAGAGAACCACAGATCGAATGCCCCGGTAAGGGCGTCAAGTGTGGCGGCGTCGGGCGCTTGGAAGGTGGCGCTCCGGTCGGTCGGGGCCGGGTTGCTGTAATACTCGAAGGAAGAAAGGCGAATCAGGCGTTGTTCGTTGTGTTTCTGCGCGAGCAGTTCCGGTGATTCAAGCCAGACCTGCAAGGCAATGTCCTCGCGGGTTGACTTCTCGTCGAAAGTCAGTGGCAACTGAGCCTCGGCAACGCCTTCCTCCAGGCGTTGCTGTCCGTCCTCCGTCGCCATCTCGTCTATGGCATACAGGGCGTCATTCAAGGTGCCGGGCAGACCCTCGGGCGACAGTAGAACGTCGGCCAATGTCCCGAAATACTCTTCATCCGCCAGCGCCGGGTCCGGCAGGGTGACTTCCTTCTCGGCCAGGTCGTCCTTGAACTTGGCAAAGAAGCGCCCGAGCAAGGCGCGTCCGATGTCCTTCAGGACATGGGGTTTGGTGAATCTCTTGAACCGTATTGATGCCATAATCGCCTCCCGAGTTATTCAGAAGCAAGCCACGGCAAACCGGCTTCGCCCATCTTCTTGCGGGCTTCATACTCGGCAACGGAATGCTGGGCCGCCTTCTTCATGACTTTTGCCACAAGTCTCGTTTGCACACTGCGGACATAGTTCTCATATGACTTGACCGCCTTGAAGATCTGGATCATGGCGCTTGGCAGGACAACTTCGCAATGCCCACGCAATTGGGCGTAGATGATGAAGTTGGCTTCTGCCGGATTGCGCACCGCGCAGAACTGGCATTCCTGCGTTCTAAGGGGGTAACGCCCGCCGTTGTCCTGCTCCAGACGCAGGGGGTCTTCCGGCAAACTGAGGGTCTGCCCCTTGCCATGCGCGCCGTCGAGGAATTCGGCCGGAAATGCCTTGATCGCCTCGCCGACCAAATCGGAAATGCCGTTCTCGTGCGCCCCTGCACACGGGGCCGGTTTCGGTTCCTCAGGGTCTGCAAAAGCGCCAGGACCGAATAGCGTCGGTTCACTCCGCTCGTTGTCGCCGATGACTTTCGCTTGTTCACGCAGACATGCAAGCACATCAGGCAGCAAATTCCAACGGAACCGCACGCCGCTCTTGGTTGGGCCTTGGTAGGTCGGTTTGTCCACATACTCGCGCACGTCCACGAGGGGCAACCCCTCGTCGTCAGGCGGAAGGGTCATCACTTTGACGTACTCGGTATCGCCCTTCGGGATGCGCTTGAACTCGTGTTCTTCCTTCGGAGGGAGCGACCGCTCAAGCGCGGTGAGGGTGTCCAACAAGGCGCGCAACAGGTTCCGGGGCATGGACAAGCCGGCCTTGGTCCAGCCCTCGTACTTCTGCGTCGCGACGAATTTGCGGACGCCGGCGAACTGACGCCCGCGCCACTCACTCACGTTGAAAATGAGCTTTGTGCTCTCCCCCAACGCGATCTCGCCTATGGTCTGGTCCGCCATATTCTTACCCATTATTCGCTCGATATCTTCGGCAACTTGAACCGGTCAAAGGCCGCCTGGGTGAGGCGTCCCGCGACCGCCACGTCAAGGGTCCGCCGGTAGTAGGCGTCGTAAAGAGTCTTCCGCAAGTCGCGCAGATAATTCTCGTAGTTGGCAATCGTCCGGGTGACTTCCACGATCTTCAATGGAATGCGCGCGACGACCTGCCCGGCCTGCTGGCAGTAAAGGATGAACTTCCCCTCGGCGGGGAACCGGGCCTCGCGAAAAGGTTTGCTGCCTTCGTACAGCGTTGCATGGGTTAACACGAGGTCGAGTCGCAGCGGGGTTTCCGGCAACGGGACTTCGATCATTTCACCTTTCGCGGCATCGGAGGAAAACAGGTCATCGGGGAAACGCTTGGGGCCGGAGGGAAGCTGCTCGTCCAGGACTTCCGTGAAACTCTCGTTCTCCGCCTTGCTCTTGCGGGCCTTGGTCTTACGGGTCTTGCAGCGTTGTTCGCCCAGGTTGATCCGCTCCCGGACCAGTTCGCAGAGAGCCTCGTAGATCGGCTTCAGGTACTTCTTGGGGTCAAGGCCGATGGCCGTCAGGATCGCCGAGTCGAGCGCCTGCCGGTCCTTCTGCTTCACCTCGTCGAAAACGTTGCCGATCTCACGTTGGCAGAGCATGTCAAAGGCGGAAGTGATTGCCTTCTTGTGTGCGGCCGAGACCACCCGCAGGTCGGGAACAAGGAGATAGTCGTTGGCCTCCTCCACGGTGAGTTCAAGAACACCGTCGCCCATTGTGAGACGGCCCATAAGCTCGGCGCTAAGAGCCGTCACGAAAGAGTTCATGATGGCCGCAAGCAACGTGTCGCCGATCCCATTCTCGGCAGTGAGGAAATAAAGGCGTTTGTCTGCGATCACAGGTGTTGAGCAGAACCGGTGCATGTGTCGTTCGCCGAACGCGCAAGCAAAGAAGACGTGGGCCGGCTTCGATCGGTGGTCCGGGATGGCATACCAGCCGGGGGCGCGGACCTTCACTTCCGCGCCGTGCGGCCATGTCAACCCGCGTTGTGCTCCGGATTGAAAAACCTGTTTCTCGCCCCATTCGATGTATTTCAGTGCCCCAGTCTTACCCTGCTTCTTGAGTTCCGCTTTCGTCAACCGGCAGACGAACAGGCGAAGGGCGAGTTGCTTCTTGTCAATCGGGATGAAGCCGGACTCGCCAGGCGATTTCAGCAACGGTTTCAGAAACTCAGGTTCAATACCCAGTTCCTTCGCCCGGTCGGGCAAGATGTGGTAGAACTCGTTGATGCCAGTCAAACTTCCGCGCCGCACTTGGGCAATTTGAGCAAGCAGGCAGAGGGACCTCCGTTCGATCAGGTCAAAGAAAACGTCAGGTGCGCGCAGGTACTTGCCCCATTTCACGGTCTTCTGTTCACGCCCCAAGTCCGCCCGCAACTCGCCTTGACGGCAGACGCGGATTCGAAAGTCGTTGTTTTCTTCGGTTAAGACACCGAGCGGAACGGTCTTGGCATCCTTCCGTCCGGTCGCTTCTATCTTATCCGCCAGACGAAGATGCCGCTTCCAACGTTCCACGGCTTCGATCTGGGGGTCGCCCGGAATCAGGTCGGCGAGTCGTTTCTTCACTTTAACGAACTTAACCAGATGGCTGTCGCGTTCTTTCTGGTCCTCGCAACGTTCGATGATGGTATAGACGGTGTTGACAGAGGCTTCCGTAAACCAGGGTTCACAGCGGCTTTCCAGAATTGCGACGATCTTGAACTGGTCGCAGAAGAACCGTTCCAGGGCGTAGCCGAAGTTCACGTCGAGCCAGGCGTTCGACGTGATGATGCCCATGCGCCCGCCGGGTTTGAGGAACCGGGCGGCATGGAAGAACAGGTAAACGTACAGGTCGGCGTAGGTGGACGTGCGGAGTTCCAAGCGGTCCCGGTCAACGGCCTTGTGCATACCGGCGGCGATGTTGATCTCGAATGACTTCTGCTCGGTCTTGTTGGCGTAACAGAACAGGGCGGGGTACTTCTCCAGCCATCCTTCGATCATTGTACGGCGGATGAAGTCGAGATAGCCGGGGTCCTTCTGGCCGATCTGGTCGGCGCTAACGTAGGGGAAGTTGCCGACAATGGCATCGAACAGCGGGACCGGCTCTTGAATCTGCTCGGGGTGTTCAATGTCCATTTTGGGCGGCGGGAATGGAAGCGTGTCGCCGGGTTTGATGGTGAGTACGTCGCGGCAAGCAATACGGGGAAAGTTCCCGGCGGCGGTAAGGTTCTGCCGGAAGAGATTGATGACGGCCAGTTCCGCCGGGAACGGCGCGATGTCAATGCCCCACAACTGCGAAAGCAAGGCCGCGTGATCGTGGTTGCCCAACCACCGCTTGCGGTCGTAGGAGCGAATGAGGAAGGTGCCGGTGCCGCACGTCAGATCGGCCACCACGTCCGACGGGGACTGCACGCAGAAGGCGATGCCCAGGTCGCAGAGGGGTTCGTTGGTAAAGTACTGGCCCAGTAGGTGGCGGTCCTCGGGCGGGATGAGACGTTCAAAGACGGTGCCCACAACGTCCTGCGGCAGACTGGAGAAGTCGCGGGTGTTGAAGTCGTGAATCAGGGCGGCGAGCCGTTTGGCGGCCTCGCCGGGCCAAGAGAGCGTGTCGGGAAGGTCTTCTGAAAAGACGGCGTGGTAGTCCACCTTCAGGGCTTCGGCAAAGGCGCGGCGCAGGATCGGGAGAACCTGGGAAGGGTCAACGTCGTCGAGTTTCAGGACCGGAAGTTGGCGGGCGGCGCGGCGCAAACCTTGGTAAAACAGAATCTTGCCGAGTAGCCGGTAGATGATCTGCCGGGCGATGGCGAGGGCGTAGTCGCGGTCCTTGTAGTCGCCGGCAATGCCTTGCGTGATGGCCCAGGCGTTGAACTTCGCCCGGAGGTCCAAGTCGGTTTCAAACCGCATGTGGAGGGAGTCCGTGACCATCGGCAACAGGGCATGGACGGAGTCCAGCAGACTCTGAACGAAATACGTGGCGTCAATTCGCACCAGTTCGAGGGCCTGATTCTTGAACAGGCATTCCACGTCGGCCAGTATCATCCGACCTCTTTCGAGAATGCGAAGGCGGAGGGATTCGTCGAAGACTTGGTTGCAACCGTCCTGGGCGATCGCGTAGTTGTCTTCGTAGTCCCGAATCTTCTCCAAATGAGACTTCTGAGCCGGAGTGCCGGGCTTGGGGGTCTTCCACAAAACGGCATCCCGAAGGGTCCAGGTGATGAAGTACGGTGCCTTATACGCTTGGGCGCGCCGGACAATCATGGCGAGTAGGCCGGGATAATCCGGCGAGAGCGTCGGCGCGGCGATGCAGAACAGGGCAACGGGCTCCCGTTTGGTGTCATCGATTCCGAGTATGAGCGCCGTACCCGTGGGAGCCTTGAGGGTCTGTTGGTCCTCGACCGGACTGAGTTGGTCAAGCCGCAAGCAGGCGTGGGTTTCATCAGCCAACGGGGCGAGAGTCCGGCCGAAAATGTCCGAAAGCACCGTCTTCATGCGCTCTTTCCCATGCCTGAAGGGGGCCCCGTTATGAACTTCACATAGGCTAGCGCGCCCATGCGGTCCACGGTGAAGCGTACTACCGTCGGGGCCTCCTTCTGCCAGGCACGGAGAAGGGTGCGCGTACGAGTCAACTCCAGAATCCGCTTCTGCTGAAAGAGCAGGCGAATCCCGGCGAGAAGCCCCACGTCTGTTATCGGGCTGTAGCCCAGTGTGCTTTTTAGGGTTTTGCCGGCTTCGAGAAGTGCGGCTTTGGCCTCCTCGTCCGTCGCCTCGCGGACTTTCAACTTGTTCAGGCCGCCGACCGTTGTGAAAAATCGGGTTTCGAGGAAATCGTCGGTGGCGTCAAGGCCGTACCAGTTGGTCATGAGTTTGCGAAGACCGGGCGTGACCTTGTAGACGAAGCGGTGGCGGTCCGGTTTCTCGAATAAGCCCAAGTCGCAGTACGGTTCGATCCGCACGCGGATGAACTCCTCGCGCGACCCGCTACCGGTGTAGGGTTTGCCCTTCCATTCGGCAATGTTCCCCGCAACCTTCTCAAGAAATCCAAGCCGCTCCCGGTCTTCGATGGGAAGGGAGGCGTTGCGAAAGGAATTGGCTGATTCACGAATGATCTGCGGCAGGAAATCGCCCGCGATGCGTTCGTCAAAACTCTCGGTATCGAGGGCAACCAGGGTGTGGAACAGCCGATAGATAATCTCGGCGTCGTTGTCTATAAAGCAGTAGAGCAAGACGGCGGCTTGTTCGGGAGAAAGCAGCAGGGGGTTGTTCTTGGCATCGTACTGCTCAAAGGCCGCGATTTCTTCCTTCGGCGTGACGGCCAGAAGAACCAGGGCGCGAGTCATGACCGAATAGGTGCCGCCCTTGATAAGGTCTAAACCTGTTCCCAAATATGGGTAACGGCGCCAATCTTCTTCAACCAGTTTGCCGGTTGTCGATGGCATCTTCTCGTCCGCAAGATACAGATCCTGAAACTCCAGTCCTACCGGGGCAGAATGGCCTTGCCCGTTCAACACGCTTTTCCGGATGTCGTGGTAAACCTTGTCGCCCAACCGACAGCGAACATAATCCTTCAGCGTATCACTGAACGGAGGGGACACACGGACGCGGGTCATTACTTTCTGAACGAACTGCTTTCCGACGGCAGCAAGGTTACTGGTCTCAGTCCGGGCTGTTTGCGCACAAAGCAACTTCAGAAAACCAACCCGTTGCAAGGTTCGTTTGGCAGACGATAGAATCCGAATCTTGACGGCCACGATCAAAACCCTCCGTGGACGCTGACCCTGGGACGGATGTCCAGCATGAAGGCGCGGTCTGTTTCGGTATTGGAAATCAAGGCTTGGCCGATGTCCAACCCGCGCAGAATCTCGTCGAGCGAAAGGGCGACATTGGCGTATTTCACCTCGTCGGGCATGTTGGACTTCATGTTCCGTTTCACGTAGTCAAGGTCGCCCTGCACGGTGAGTTTGTGGGCAATGAGGGTGTCCACTTGCGCCAGGATGCGCGGGTCAATGGACGTGGGCTGTTGGGTGGCGACAACGAAGGAAAGCCCGTAGTTCCGACCTTCCCGCACGTACTTTACGATCACGTCGGTTGCGGACGTGGCGCGTTCGGATGGCAGGATGTTCTGTGCCTCGTCGATCGCTACCCAGGTCGGGGGGACGGCTTCCTTCAGGGTCGCCTTCAGTTTCGACTGTTCAGCCGGCGACAGGTTGTCCAGCAACTTCAGGTGCTTCTCCGTTTCCGATGCGCGGATGCGCGACGCGATGAGTCGCCGGAGAAAGGCGGCGACGACGATTAACCGCAACTCGTCCGACATCTTGTTCATCACAATGACGCTCATGCAACCCGGCTTCAATAGGTCTTGCAGGGAAGTGCCGTCGTCGGCAAAAATCGGGTTCCGCTCGTAGGTACAGAGTTGCTGCCGCAACGCGCGCCGGGTTTCGGTTGCATAGGTCGCGGTCAAATCACGGTCCGCCTCCACACACTTGATCAGGGCCGAAAGGGAGTAGGACTCAGTCCCCTTGCGGAAGTTGGTCCCGTCGTGCCAGCCTTCCGTGGTGACCTTGATGAAGGCGTCGTTTAGAAGTTGGCCCATGCGGTCCTGATAGATGTTCAGACCAAGCAGGTAGCCCCAGTCCTCCGCCGCGAAGTCGGAACAGCGGATGGTGAACTCCTTGTGAGTGGAGGGGGTGTTGTCGGATGCGCTCCCTTTGGGGATCCAGATCGCAACGTCGAGCGGTTCTGACTTGATGCTCCAGCCGCGGCGAGCCGCGAATTGATTCTGGATCGTCTCTTTCTTGCTCTGCTCGCTAAGCGCAATGTTGACCCATTGGAAAATACCAAGGGTATCGAACAACAGAACGGCATGAGTTCTCGGGTTGGCACTGATGGTCGTTTCAGTTTCCCGCGTGCAGAGTCCTTCCAACAGCGTTCCCAGGGTGTAAGACTTGCCGGAGCCGCGCTTGCCGAAAAGCCCGATGACGTGTGCCAAACCGGTGTCAAAACGCACGTCCGTAAGCGGTCCCGCTTCGGCAAGCCGGCCAAGGTAAACCCAACTTTCTGCCGACCGGCCGTGCATTCCGAACTCGGCCGGCGAAGATTTGAAGACTCGGGAACGTGTTGTGAATTTCTTCACAGGGCACTCTACCTCTCTTAACCAAATACAATGGGCGCAATCTCGTTCACGATGTCGTCTTCGATAATCATCTTCTGGCCGTCCCACGCGGCGATGGCGCACTCGTTGATTGTGCGGATGATGTTTCGGGGCGTGGACTTGATCGCGTCCTGGCACGCGTAGTCGCAGAGCAAATCGAACGCCGATGCCGAGAAGGGATACGTCGAGACCGCCGCCGGCAACTTTTCGGCTTTGATGAGTTTATCGGCCGCCTTCTGGTCAATCAAATGCGCGAGCATCTCTTCGACAAAGGCCTTGACGTTGGCGGGCGCGGAGAGTGTCTCAAGTTCCAAGAGGTTCGCACGAGAAATGCGGGAAATAATATCTTCCCGTATCAACATCTTCGGCGCTTCATCCACAGTCACCGCAGTGAAACCGAGTACAAATCCAACGGAGGAGTTCGAACTGTCCGCCAGTTTTCTCGTGAACATGTGCCACGACTCGGCCGCATCGCCCTGCTTTATGTTCTTCAACTCGTCCATTTCATCGATGAAAAAGACCAGGCAAATACCAACAATCCGGGCCAGGTTACCAATCGCCTGGAGCGCGGCGACCATGTCGCCGACACCCACATCCGCGAGACTCCGGGTGACTTTGATCTCAACGAGTTCTTTGGGGGAAAGTTTTGCCCCTGTCAGCCAGCGCCATGCGTTGAAGGCAAGGTCACCACCACCGCGCAGTTGTTTGAAAGCCATGGCAAGATTGGGGTCGCCGGCGAGTTTGTCGATGTCCTGCTCGAAATTGGACGACTTGGCAAACAGGGATTGAAGCCAACCCTGTACGGTCGCCATGCCAAGGCCTTCCATCATCTGAAGGTGCCACTGCTCGGCCATGGACTTGCTCTGGACTTCGATGTCCAGATGTACAACGTGGGGCTTTCCCTTGCAGGCTTTGGGAGTGGTGTTGACCAGTTCGTAGGCGAGATAGTGAAGCGTCTGCGTCTTGCCTGAGCCGTAAGCGCCGTAAATCATCATTTTCGGAACCTGCGGATCAATGAATGCCCGGCTGATCTGTTTCTTCATGCGGTCGCGCAACGGATCCCGACCAAAGTAGAACCGCGCGTCTGTGGGATTGACCTTCGGGTCAATCGTAAACGTCTCGCGCCCGTTCAGACAAAACCAGTCCTTGAATGTGTTACTCATAACTTTCTCCTTTTCGCCCTTATGGGCTGATGCAGTTTGCTCTCCTCCAAAATCCGCAACCGGTTGTTCGCCCAGTAGTAAAGCTCTTCTACCAAGGGGCGCCCTTGCCCCTGGGCCACGATGAGCATGCCGACCTCAAGATTCGTCTCGATAGAGCGGCCGGTGAGATTCCCGGACCCAAAGAGGGCAAAGGACTCAGACTCCGGCGTGGCCGCCGTCACATAGACTTTCGCGTGAACCGAGTTGTTGTAACGGACTTCGACCCATTCGTTCTTGGCAAGAATAACCATTGCCTCTTCCTGCCAGGGTTCGACGGGGGTACGGGTAACGACGTAGGTGGGGATGCGTTCGCGCCGGATTTTCTCCGAAAGGTGCGTCAACGTGAACCGTGACCCCTCCATCGTGTTGATAAACGGCGAGACAAGGCACAGACCGCGGACCGGCACGTCGCGAAGAAAGAGACGCTGGAGAAAATGCTCCACCGTCCGTTCTGTCACAAGCCGGATATGCCTGCAATCTGTCGTGTAATTGGCCATCTTGTCACTTCCCCGGTGCGATCGGGCTCCCGGCGACCTTGCCTTCTTCAACCCACAGATCCACCTGGGTCACCTTGAACCGCCATTGCCGTCCTACACGATGTACAGGGATCTTTTTCGCCCGAATCCAACGATGAATCGAGTCCGTACTGACTTTCAGATGCTCCGCGATCTCCTCCAACGACACCCACGGTTCAGGTTTCATATCGTCGCCTCATCAATCTACAGTGTTGCAACCCGGCGCGGACTATTGCATATTCAAGCGCCAGAAACAAGGGCGATCTTAGGAGAGCATCAATGGCCGTAAAACAAAACTTCTTCGCTGAAAAGCGCGAATGGTCCAAATTGAAGGATCAAATCCTCGACCACTACCTTGCCCCATATCTGGCCAAGATTACCACATCCGGCCGGCCAACCCGAATAGCAGACTGCTTTGCCGGCAAGGGTCGGTTCGACGACGGCCAACCAGGATCCCCAATAATCATTGCCAAACATGTTGATGCCATGCGCGCGCGAAGCCCGGCGCCAGACGTCAAAGCGATCTTCATCGAACAAAAGTACGCTGCCGAACTCCGAGCCAATCTCGCCGCTGCCTCCAATTGCCAGGTCATCGAAGGCGACTACGAACAATTCGTTCTCGGGTTCCTGTCCGGGCGCGTGGACCGTGATCGAAACTACTTTTTCTACGTGGACCCCTACGGCATCAAGAGCCTCAACTTCAGCCACTTCGCACGCCTGAAAGCGGTCGGTTTCCAGTCCCTCGAGATATTGATCAACCTGAATACAACCGGTTTCCTGCGCGAGGGGTGCCGCCTTCTCAAACTTACCCGGAAAATACCGGAATGGGCCGACGACCTTGACTTCGACACGGACGGCAAGAATACGCCGGTCAGGATGGACGAGGTTGCCGACGGCAACTACTGGCAGACAATCCTTGCCGACTTTCAGACCCGCACCATCGATTTCCACCAGGCCGAGGAGCAATTCATTGCCGGTTACATCGAACGACTGGGCACCCATTTCAAATACGTGGTCAACATCCCGATCAAAGAACGGTCGCACCACATGCCGAAATACCGGCTCGTGTTCGCCACTGACTATCACGACGGCCTTTTTCTGATGGTAAACGAGATGAACGCCGCATGGCGGAAACTGCTTGAACAGGAAAGGGGTGGGCAACTATACCTGTTCGACGCAACAGCCCTCGAAGCACTCGGCGGTTTGACAATCCAAGAAAAGGTAATTGCCGAACTCCGCCTTCCCATGAACCTACGTGACCTTTTGATTTGCCTCATCAGAAAACACGGCATCGCCCACACAATTGGGGAGTACAAGGCGGCCATCAAGGAAAAGGAAGGCAGTGTGTTCAAACTCATGCGGGACCCGCCAAAAACGCCGACCGGTAAACCGTCCCATTCCATGGATTACAACAAGGGGAAAATCATCGTCAACCCGATACCGCCAAAGTGGCCAAAGTGGCCACCAAAGTGGCCAGTGTTGCAGCCGTAAACATTAGTTCATATACTACGCCCATGAAATCAGCCGCAATCCTGACAAACCGACCACCTACTGGCACCCAGGAGTGGGCCGCCAGCAACGTCAACCTGCAGGACGGTTGCGAGCACGACTGCCGGTATTGCTACGCGAAGACCATGGCCATCCGCTTCAAGCGGGCCACTGCGGCGTCATGGAGCAAACCACGCCTCCGCCAGCACGACGTCGACCGCAGTTTCACCCGTCGCCCGGGCCGGATCATGTTCCCGACCGCTCACGACATCACGGACCAGAACCTTGACGAGTGCCTGACGGTTCTGACGCGGATGCTCGCCGCCGGCAACGACCTTCTGATCGTTTCCAAACCCCGCGTAGCATGTATCACCCGGCTCTGCGACGAACTTAAACCGTACCACGCGCAGATCGTTTTCCGCTTCTCGATCGGTTCAACTGATGACGCCGTTCTGTCCTACTGGGAACCCGGCGCCCCGGCCTATCAAGACCGCCTCGACAGCCTCAAGACTGCCTTTCTGGAGGACTACAGCACCAGCGTGTCCGGCGAACCCATGCTGGACGGCGACCCGGACGCCCTGATCGCCGCCGTCAGCATGTTCGTCACTGATTCAATCTGGCTCGGCAAGATCAACCGCCTCCGGAACATCCTCCCCTTGAACTGCCCCCGCGACCCCGAAGCCGTCCGCCGCGGCGAGGCCCTCATGGCGACCCAGACCGACGCCGCCATCCGCGCCCTCTACGCCCGCCACCGCCACGACCCCAAGATCAAATGGAAGGACAGCATCAAAGCCATCATCGGCCTCCACCGCCCGACCGCCGCCGGCCTCGACGAATAAACAAATAAAGCGAAAGGGACACCATGCCAAACACTCCGGACGGCGAACTAAGAGCTAGTATTACATTTTACGCCGCTAGGTGCGCCGCCTACGCCAAAGCCACAAAAGCCGCAGATAAAGCGCACAAAGATGCCAGCGCCGCAAGTCTCATCATCTTAAATCGCACAGTTAGCACATCCACTCTAGTTAATCGCAATAACGCCCTTGCTGCCGCCGTCGCTGAAGCAACCGCCGCCTACGAGGCCGCCAAACCAATATTCGCCGCCAAATACGCATCTGACTATATCGATGACCGGGCCAACGTCTATGACGCTGAGTCCTTTGACGACGCCTACGCCTCAGCTGCCCGCGACGCTGGGTACCCCACAGCCGCCGCTTACGATACCGCCGCAAACGACCAGGGCTTCATCACCGCTAAGGCAGCCTTCGCCAAATACGACGCCGTTTGTGACGCCGCCGTCTTCGCATCCGTCTACGAGGCCGCTGCAAAGGAAGCCGACCGAACGGAAAATAACTTCGCCGCCGCCAAGACTAGCGGAGCCGACCAAGACACCATCGCCAAGGCCGCCATCGAAACCGGAAATGCCGCCTACGTCTCAGCCGCCCTAGCTGCCGTCCGAGACGCCGCAAAAGTTAAAGCTCAAGCCGACAGCGCAGGCCACGAAATGCCGACATGAATCACCAAGCACCAACCCACTCACCACAAAGGCGAAACTAAACCTCATCTGGACCGATCAAAACATAAGTTTAAATCTAGGTTATAAACAACCCGCGAAACTTGCCAAGGAAGGACGCCACAATGGACGCCGATTCCGCATTAGTAAGGGTACGAGACCTACTGGAAAATGGAGCCCCGCATTCCGTCCGGGAAGCTGTAAACATACTCCGGAAACTCCAACGGCAAATGGTAGAAGGGGAACCATACGAGCCAGTCGTCATGTTTGAACTCGCATATAGTCAAACGCTCCAAGGTCATTTCACACTCGCACTTGGTCTCGCGCAGAGGGCCTTGGAAATGTGTGACCCGGAACGACTGATATTCAATGCGACCGAACACCCGATCAAGAAAGACGCAACGGAACTAATATCCCTGATCTTGAAAGTCCACCCAGAGGCGAAAAACACCCAGACTGATGTAGATGCGTTTCTTGAAAGTGACGAACAGGTTATATTGCCGAGAGACACACATCAAAGAATGGTGCCCGAACAGTAGGAAGATTGGTGTCTATCCGGCCCTTTCCCATGAGTTCGACAAACCGCCATTTTGAAGGGAAATTTTCCGTCACAAACAGTGCAAAGACGTTCAGGATCAATCAAGTATTTAGAGGTTAGGAAGGCCGGTCAGTTGTGCCATCGAAATAAAGCATTGACCTGAAAACATAAACCATGACGACGCAACCGCAAACAAAACCACCAAACTGTACCAACCGTCGAAAGGTTCCAACATGAAAACACTAAAAGACCTGTCACAAAAAATCAACTACTACGCCGCCACGAATGTCGATATGCAGGGGGCAATCGATTCCCAAGGAATCTATAAGGGAACGTTAGAAGCAGGTTCTACTGATGAACTGTACGAGTTTTTGCGGTTGATTGCAGAAACTCGCGGAGAGGCCTTCGACCGGGTCCAGATTCGTCACGGAACCATCACCCCACCCACATTCACATGCTATATTGAATTCGACACCACCGCACTGGCGAAAACGATAGCCTACATCATGTCGTCATGCCCAACCTGCGGACAAAGAGTCCAAGCCCCGCCAAGCCGGGCAGGAACATGCGCCGCATGCCCAGGATGTGGCCGTGAGATAGTAATCGGGAACGCGACGCGAAAAACAAAGTCACACCCAATCCCCAACCACACAGAACCCGCCGCGGAACAAAAAAAATCAGTAGTCACCATTTTGTCCTCGGTCTATTTTAAGTCTTCAAATCACAACAGGTACAACGAGGACGTTCGGACCGAAGGCGACAATAGAGGCTGCATGCGCGCAATCGAGGTGAAGGCAGACCCGGAAAATGACAACAGTTACATAGTCACACTATACAACTTGAGCGAGGTGCATCCCCAATGGGGGGACAACATCCAGGTTGCACCAAAACGAATGCGCGTAGTCGCCTCATCTGCTGAAGAGATCACACTACGCGGGTATGGCCAGGACCCGATGCTTACTGGCCGTCCACCGCAGATACAGGAGAACTACGGCATCAAACTCCATATGAAGCGTGGCTCCATAGACCACGTTTCCTATTATTTGTATGACCGGAATGTGCGTATCGACTTTCTACAGTAGCATATCATCCGTTCACTCGCTGACGGCCGCGACTCGGCCACCGGCGAGCAATTCCAACAAGCGTGGGGTCCAAAGGGTCAGCCCCCGAAATAGGCACTTAGCTCCACCCCCTGACTTCCGACAACCGCCGGCCTCACGCCGGTAAGCGCTCAAACCTTCGCGGGAAGCAAGAGCGCCTGCTTCTTGTCCTCTGCCATCACCGCCGACGGCGCCACGCTCAGAGCAATCATTTTTTCGCGCACTGCCCGCCACGTCTTGCCGTTCAACGTTTCGGCCAGGACCTGGACCTGCGGTCGGATGTCGGCCTGGGGTGGGGGCAGGGCAACCACTGGCTTGCTTTCGCCGATAACGGTCGGAAGTGCGGCGACGGCCTGTTTTAGCGCGGCCTCGCCGGCGTGCGAGTAGGTATCGTGCATGGCAAGTGTTGAATGTCCGACAATCGCCATGGTGACCGACAACGGCGCGCCGGCCTCCCTGAGCAGCGAAACGGCCGAATGCCGCAGCGAATGGAAACTGGCGACGGCGACTTTGTAAACCCCGAGCCCTTCGCGCGTGGTTGTGATCCCGCATTTTTCAAAATGTTTCCGTACAATGTCCGTCACCGCGTAGGCGCCCCTGCGCGCGTACAAGGCCGCCATGGTCGGGTGAACGCATCCCGTTCGCTTGGCTGGCGCGGTCTCACCGAAAATGTCCATCAAAACCGCATGCAGCGGGACGGTCAAAATCTTGCCGGATCGCCGGGCGGTTTTGTTCGGCGTGTAGCGGATTAGGCGTTTGGTCAGGTCAATGCACCCCCAGTCCATTTTCACCGCATCGCCCAACCGCGCGCCCAGGTACAAACCCATGGCCAACATTGAACGGAGTTCGCCAGTCGCGGATTGGCAAACCAGTTTCAATTCATCCGTGGAAAGTTCCCGATGGTGTTGCGTCCTCAGACGTTTGCGTTGAATCTCCGAAAAGGGATTTTCGACAATTCGCGCCTTGGCTTTCAGAATCCGGAAAACCAGATCGCAAACGCAGATGTGCTTGTTGAAGGTGTTGGGCGTAATGCCCTTGCCGGTCAAGTTCGTCGCATACTCTTCGGCAATGGATTTCGTGACGCCGCGGAGTTGTTTGATATCCTTATGTTCCTGGGTCAACCATTTGGCAAAACTGGCCCATTGAAATGCGTAGGCCTTCAGCGTCACCGGGCCGCTGTCCGGTCGGTTGGGCGATTTTACGAACGCACGCCAGGCCTCATCGACGGCCAGCGGTGGGTGGGCATCGTCAAGCGCGGTTTGAACGGTAGTCTCGGCGGTTCGCAGTTGCGATTCAATGACAGCATGAACAGAGGCCAGATCGGCGGCCATGAACGGACGCATGATCGTTTTTTGTTTTCCCACTGCCGTCTCAAGGTCATCTGTTTTTAGACTCTGCCGGATCACCCGGCCTTCGACGCGGTACTGGAGCCAATACTGATTGCCCCGCTGGTAAAGATGTCCGGTTCTGTGTTTCATTTTTCACCCTCTTGGTGTAACTTACTCTCGTGTTCAAACAAATTTGAGTAAAGCACACACAAAGCACACAGTCAACGATATTCCTTAAGGAAAGCTCGAAAATATTAGGATTTCTAATCCGGCGGTCGCAGGTCCGATTCCTGCCGGGGGCGCCATTTGTTTAGGCCGAAAAATGCACGTTATTCCTAAGAAATATGCCGCTTTTAGCAAGTCGCGGCATGTCGACACGGCGGACTCATCCATACCGCAAACCACCCAAGAGGTCCCCTTTTTGGACAACTTTGGACAAGTTTTGGACAAGTGAAAAAAGCTGCAAATTGCGCCGGCACGGTGGACCTGCCTGCGTTCCGTTGTCCGGATTGCCTGGGCAAAGCCTTAATGATGAATGTTCACTGTGTCATTTCTTATTTCACTTTCCAACGTTACAAAAACCTGCCGAAAATGCTGGCCGGAAATGCTTGACGCGGGTATAATGAATACAACCATGGAGCAAAGGATTGACTAAGATGAATAAGCGTTGTACCAGTCGATTTCCTTTTTCCGCGGGTTTCACGCTGGTGGAGATCCTGGTCGTGGTAGGCATTATTGCCGTTCTTGCCGTGCTCGCGATTCCGAGTTTTCAAAAGGCCAGGCTAAACTCGCAGAACACCGCGTTCATGAATGACCTGCGGATCATCGACGGCGCGATCAACCAATACATCATCAATAATGGATCGTACCCGGCCGATGTGAACGAAAAGATTATCCCTCCGGAACTTGTTTCGTATCTCAAGAACATGGACTGGTCCAAGCCCACGCCGATCGGAGGCTACTGGGACTACGACTACAACTGGGGCATGACCTGCGGCATCGGTGTGCTGGGGCCATCGCGAACGGCGGCCGAGATGGAGAAACTTGGATCCTTCACCAATTTTGGCGGCCAATACATACAGATCATTGTCCCGTAGCGCAGGCCGCATCTGCATCGGCGGCCGGCGCGCCGGGTGCGGGGTCCACGTCAAGCACGCCTTGCGTTCGGACCAGCCGGTTGTCATGTAGTACGTGCCGGGATGATCGTCGAAATAGGCGCGATAGGCCGCGCGCGATCCGAAAAAGAAGGTGATGCAGTCGTGGGCGCGCGGGATCACCAACGGAATCCGCCGGGCGCGCAAGCCGACCAGTCCGTCCCAAATCCGCGCGTAAGGGCCGTGACGCCACCGGAGTGGGCGGATCGAGCGTGAGGAGCGGGCAAGGATGAGCGCAACGAGGCGAATGTGGCTGGTTTCGCGGTGGGTTTGGATCGGGGACGGGGTGCCGGGCACGATGC
>CAIYGI010000238.1 GCA_903925685.1 uncultured bacterium | reverse complement strand
TGCAAGCTAATTATTGTTATTTATAATATTTACATGGGGACAAACGGAACGGAAAAAGAAGCCGTTTTCGCGAGCAAACTCGCTGCTATCAAGGGTTTGAGCATGAAAGGCGCATCAAAAGACGCTGGAACTTCGGATTAACCCGATCCTGGCACCACATCAGCAATTCGTGGATTTGGCCGAGGTGGACTTCCAAACCCAGCACCGCAAGCCGGTCAGTGAGCAGCGCCGGTTGATGCTGCTATGGCGCAAGCAGTCCGCCGTGGACGCACTTACGGACCTCGACCACGAGCACGAGATTTTCGGATTCACGAAGGGACAATTTAGCCTTCTCGACTTGATGAAGGCCGTATTGACCAAGACCGGCCCGGCAGACGTATCGCTTTCGACATGGACGGCGAGCAAACAAGAGGCCATCGAGCTTACGGCCATGAAGGGCGCCGGGACGATCCGCACCATGCGCTGGTTAGTTGACTTGACCTTTGTGCGCCGTGACCCAGAGGCCGCCCACGCCATCCGGCAGGCGTTTGGCGTTGAGGCGATCCGCGTTGCCAACGTGCATTCAAAGTTTGTCCTGTTCAGTAACGACGCCTGGAAGCTGGTTTTACGCACCAGCATGAACTTGAACATGAACCCGCGCACGGAAGATTTCACAATCGCCCACGATCCGACGCTTTTCGATTTCATATCCGCCATGCTCGCGAAAATCTGGGCGCACCAACCCGGCAGCCTGGACAAGCACCGACCCTATGACGTTCACAAGATATTTAGGGAGCTGACATGAGCACGAAAACGACCGCGCAAGAAACCACAGTCAAGCAGGTAATCACCTGGATATTGGAAGGCAACAGCGAGCGCGACATCCGCGAGGCCATCGGCACCAAGTTTCCGGGCGAGGATGCACAGGCCGACCTTGACGCGGCAGTCCAGGAAATAATCAGCATCGGCAAGGAAGACCCAGCCTTCACGCGCGGCTGGGCGCTAGCAGCGACGCGGGAGTTGACGCGCAAGATGATTGAGGTGGGCGACTTCGCTAACGCCTTACGCGGCATCAAACAGGCCGCGACAATGGCCGGAACCGAGGATTGACCGTCATGGCATTTACGGCACCAACAGAGCGCAAGGCGAAGACATCGAGCGACCGAGCCCGTAAGCACCGGGCAAACTTGGCCGCGATCGAGCGCCGCCCTGTGGCGAACGTGGCACGCCGTGCCCGCCTGGGAAAAAACCCGGCCGCCTGGCTGAAGTTCTACCTGTCCGCCGCTTTCCCGTTGCCCTGGGGCAAGGTCCACCTCGACATGATTGAGGCAGCGGTCCGGGCGATCCGCACCGGCGCGGGCATGGCCGTTGCCGCCCCCAGAGGCAGCGGAAAAAGCTCTTGCCTTTGGGGTGTAGCACTTTGGGCGCTGCTTTCGGGCGCTTGTCGCTTTCCGGTTGTGTGCGGCTGGTCTCATTCCGCGGCGCGGCGCATGCTTCGCAAGTGGCTTTCGACACTGGCGGACAATCCACGAATCGCCGCCGACTACCCCGACGCCGTACAGCCCTTTGAAGTTGCGATCCATTCAAACAGGTTGAAGGCATTGACCTGGCGCGACACCGGGAAGCCGTGCGGCGCAGACGTGCGGCAGATGGACGGCGTTTTGTGCCTACCCGACGGGCTTGGCATTCTGGGGGCTGTGTCAATCAAAGGGAATGTGCGCGGGCTGCATGCGTCATTGCCGGACGGTTCAACGATCCGCCCCGACGTGCTGCTGCTGGATGACCCGCAAGACAAGTCAACCGCCGAGAGTCCGGCACTGGTGCGCAAGGTGAGGGAACGCATCGAGGCCGACCTGTTCAACCTCTCCGGACCGAACACCAGGCTGGCGATCATGGCCGCCGTGACGGTCATTGCCGAGGCCGACGTTGCCGAGCATTTCTTGACGCACCCCGACTTTGAGGCGATCCGCGTGGGGCAAGTCACGTCATGGCCCGCGGGCTGGGCTGAAACGGCATCCGCCGTCCGGGCGCTGTGGGATACATGGAACAAGGCCCGCGTGGCCGGGCTCACGAACCATGACAACGGGGCGGCCGCGCGCGCGTTCTACCGGGCACACAAAACCGAGATGACCACCGGGGCGGCCGTGTCATGGCCGGCACGTTATGACCGCAAGCGGCGCGATCCTGACGCCCTGTATGCGGCGATGTGGGATTACTTCCGCCTGGGCGAGCGCGCCTTTATGTCGGAACGGCAGAATCAACCGCTGAAGACCGGGGAAGCATCTGTTTTTGAGTTGCCGCAAGCACACGTTGCCGGACGTGTCAACGGACTTGCCCGGCGCGCCGTGCCTGAAAACGCGGTTGCGCTTGTCGGGATGGTTGACGTAAACCAGGATGGGTTGCGCTGGGCGCTGGCCGCGTCAACCAATGGCCGCGCGCTGAGTGTCATTGACTACGGCGTATTTCCTGGCAACGGCCGGCCGCTGATTGGCGACGGCGAACCCGAGGCCCTGGCGATCATGCGCGGGTTGACTGGACTGGACGCCATTCTTGCCGGGCTGGCGATCATGCGCGGCGGGGCCGTAGTGCCGCCGGACCTAATGCTTGTGGACTGCGGCGGAACATGGATGCAGAGCGTTTTCGACTGGCTGGGCACGGCCGCCCGCACGTCCCGCTGGCCCTGGCTGGCGTCGCGCGGCTGGGGGAGCCGCTCCTATCGCCCGAACAAAAACACCATAGGCCGCCCTGGCGACGATTTCCACCTGGCCGCATGGCCGGGCAAGGGGCGCGTGTTGGTTCACAATTCCGACACGTGGCGCATGCGTCAACAAAAGGGCTGGCTGTTACCCGTGGGCGCGCCGGATTCAATCGCGCTTTTCGGCGACGCTGGGCAGAAACATGAACACTTTGCGGACGGCGTGACTTGCGAGCGCCTGGTTGCCTATGCCGAAACAGACCAAGGCCCGCTCTACCGCTGGCAGTTGACGCCGGGCTTGCGCAACGACTGGGGCGACGTTGCCACGGGGCTTTTCGTTGCCGCCGGGCGCCTGGGGCTTTCCCCGACGGGACCGGCGCCACAAAACCCGACTCGCAAACGATATTCGCAAGCGGACTTCACGAGGTGAACCATGACCGGAACCGAACCACAACGCAAGAAATGGCCCGACGATTACCAACGGGGAACCGGCCCGGCGGCGCGGGGCATCCGCTGCCCGAAATGCTGGTGTCCACGAACGAAGGTTGTCTTCATAGGCGAGCGGAACATACGGCGGCGCGTGTGCGGGAACGCGAGTTGCGGGCATGAGTTTTCAACTTACGAGAAAGCATGATTTTCGCCTGGCATGACGCCGGGCGCAACACAAGGCCGGGCGATCCGGCGGAAGGAGCAGATAAGATGAGCAAGCGGAACGAGCCATTGACCGAACGAGAAAAGCAGATCGTCGCGCATTTGGAAGCCGACGGGCACAAGGTGGAAGCCGTCTACAATGCGAGCGGCCGCCGGTCCTTCAAGGTTGTCAAGTCCGTCGGCGCGTCCGGACCGATGCTTCAGACAGCGGCCGCTAGCTGCGTGCGCTTCACGGATGCACCGGCCCGGCTCGAAAACCTCCCGGTGCGGGGCGTGCCGGAATGATGACGCGGGTTGAACGCTGGCGGGTTTGTATGCACGAGGCGGCGCATGCCGTGGCGGCGCGGAGCCTGAACACGTGGGACTGTAAGGCGTCCGCGACGATCCGCGCAGACGGGGGGGGCGGCGCGGCGGTTCTGCCGGCTGGGTTGTCCGCGTTCGATTGTGCCGTTGCGGTTGCGGCCGGCGGTCACGCTGAAGCGCTTGGCTTCGATGCACCGAAACGACGACGACGGACCGCAATGCCGCAAGGCTTCACCGTCGAATCGGTCCGGAGCCGAGCGGGCCGGGACGTCCAGTCCGCCGCCGCCGTCAAGATGCATCATGAGGCGATGGCGAGCGGGACGGATGGCGAGCGCATAGCCATGTACTGCGTGAGCTTACACCCGTCAGAGCCTGACGAATGGGTTGCGGCGCATGGCCGGATCCACGTCGAGGCGCGGCGCGTGGTGTGGCTCTTGCGCCATGAAATCAAGCGGGTTGCCCTGACGCTTTTTCACCGGGGCGCGGTGACGTTGCCCGGCGATCCAGACCACGACGAATATTTTGCCACCGGCACAACGTCGGAGGCATGAACAAGCGCCGGAAATCCGGCAACAAGGAGAACGAGAGAATGAGCACGACGAAAGAACAGACGACGACAATCGGTGAACGCATGGCCGCGAGGCAAACCGAGGCGGAAGCGAAAATCAAGGGGCTGCTGTGGAGTGACGCGGACCCCGACGAAGTGGCCGCCGTTGCCCTGGCTGGCGGGTTGACCCCGGAGTCGGTGGACAAACTGGCAGTTCAGATCGAGGCGGCGCAAGCGACATTGCAGGCCGCGACCGAGGCAAACGATCGATTGCCCGAATTGAGTAAGGCGCACACGGCGGCCCGGTCTGCCGCGACGGAGGCGGCGGAAAAGCTGGAGTCCGCGAGCATGGCCGATGACAGGGCTCGGCGTGGACTGGGGGATGCTGTTGAAGCTCTCCGTCTTGCGACTGCCGCCCGCGACGCCGGCGCGCGGTTGCTGGCGGATGGGATCATTCCGGCGGACATGGCGCCCGCGTTCACGGTCGAGATCGTGAAAAAATGGGAGGCGGATGAGAAAGACGCCGGGCGCGTCGAGCGTATCCGCACACTGGAGCAGCGAATCCCCTGGCGCGAAAGCCGCATCGAAGGATTGGCGAAGGAGCTTGCCGAGCAGAAAGCGGACGATCCGAAAAAAGAGAACCAGACCATCGGCACCGCCGGATTCGTGGACATTCAGACCGTGCTGGAAAGCCGCCTGCGGACCGAGCGCGAGCAACTGAAAGAGGCCAAGGCGGAATTGCGCCAGCTTGAAAAGCAGGCTGCCGCATGATTACCCGCGAGCGCGGCGCACATTTGCACGGCGCGCCCCCGCCCGTTACCGCGCACGGGGGCATTATTACGAAACGAAAGAAACGTAACACCATGAAGAGATTGACGAAACGCGAGATCGAAGCGGCGATTGAACTGGCCGAGGGGCAACGTGACGAAGCGCCAGAGGATACCATAAGCCGGTTGCGCTACTGTTTTCCCGACCTGGCCGAAAGCGACCTGCTGGCAATGGCGCTGCGGCATCCGGACGTTATGAAGGCCCGCGCGCGATCCTGGTCGCTGAAACCGCATTCTATGGCGACCGGCTGGCGATCCGCCTGGACACGCGGAGGCCGTTTTTCCGCCATGCTGTGACAAGGGCCGCGTCGAGATCGTGGCTTGTGTGCGATCCTGGAGGCCCGTTTTCTGTCACGACTGGCTGAAAACGCCAGAAGCCCATGTTACACGGCCCCGGCCTTACTCCGTGGCGATCCATGCCGCGCGAGCCTGGGCGAACATGATACGCCCCCCCCGCCGCCGCCACAATGCCACGCAACACGCCCAAATCCGCGCGTAAGGGCCGTGACGCCACCGGAGTGGGCGGATCGAGCGTGAGGAGCGGGCAAGGATGAGCGCAACGAGGCGAATGTGGCTGGTTTCGCGGTGGGTTTGGATCGGGGACGGGGTGCCGGGCACGATGC
>CAIYGI010000237.1 GCA_903925685.1 uncultured bacterium | reverse complement strand
GCATCGTGCCCGGCACCCCGTCCCCGATCCAAACCCACCGCGAAACCAGCCACATTCGCCTCGTTGCGCTCATCCTTGCCCGCTCCTCACGCTCGATCCGCCCACTCCGGTGGCGTCACGGCCCTTACGCGCGGATTTGGGGTGGGGTGAACCGGTTGATAAAACCAAGCAGATCGATTATTAAAGAACCACGCAAGGAGACACGCCATGAGGATCGCGAGCCTGACCGTAAAGAACTGGATGAACTTCAAGGAACTAACCGATGTTCCTCTTCACACCCGCAACTACGTCATCGGAGCCAATGCCGTCGGAAAATCGAATTTTCTCGATGTCTTTCGATTCCTTCGCGATGTGGCCTCGCCTGCAGGTGCAAAACCGGCTGCTGGCGGTTTACAAGAGGCCATCAACCGCCGCGACGGGATCAGAAAACTCCGATGTTTGCACGGAAGAAAGGACAGTGAAGTTCTCATCGATGTGACGATCACAGACAGCAAGGATCGCTGGCGTTATGTGCTGGGGTTTAAGGGTGAGGGGAAGGCAAACAATCGCGTGTTGATCAGACAGGAACAAGTCTTCAAGAACGGGCAACCTTTGTCCGAGTGCCAACGGCCTGACAAGAATGACATGCAGGATCATGACCGCCTCACCGCCACCTATCTGGAAAACCCCAACGCTAACAAGGAGTTCCGGGGCCTTGCTCACTACCTTAGTTCCATTACCTATCTACATCTTGTTCCCCAACTTCTGAAACACGCCGATGAGATCGGAGGTAACCGTCTTAACCGCGACCCATTCGGCCAGGGGTTTTTACAACGCGTTGCGGAAACGAACGGTAAAACCCAAGGCGCTCGACTACTGCGGATACAAAAAGCACTGAGTAGAATCGTTCCAGAGTTTCGCGAACTGTCATTCGAGCAAGACCCGACCACCGGGGCTCCGCACTTGAGGGTTAACTTCAAACACTGGAGGGAGAAAGGCGCATGGCAGCGGGAAAAACAGTTCTCCGATGGCACGCTTCGCTTGATAGGGCTGCTCTGGTCTCTTATGGAAGGCGATTCGCTTCTTCTGCTTGAGGAACCGGAACTGTCCCTGAATGAGGAGATCGTGCGCAAACTGCACAAGTTGATTCCTCACATTCTCAAACTGGGGAAGTACGCCGACCGGCAGGTCATCGTCACCACGCACAGCGAATCGCTCTTATCCGATCTTTCGATCGGTGCAGAGTCTGTCATCCGTTTCGTAAGCACAGACGACGGCACCGTGTTGAAACCGGCCAGCGACGAAGAAGCCTTAATGCTTAAGTGCGGTTTTTCGGTGGGCCAGACTCTCCTGCCGGCAGTGAAACCTGATGGTGCCGAACAACTTGTCTTGGATCTTTGATGCAACCATCAAACTCAATTCTCCTTGTGGCCGAGGATTCCTTGGGACTGGCTATCGGTCGCCGGTTGGTTCAAGAACATGAGGCGCTCTCCTTATGGCGTGTGACCAACGCGCGGGGTTGTGACACAATCAGGCGTGACATTCGGAAATACGACACCATGGCTCAGAATGGGTTTCCGGTGCTCGCCTTGACCGATCTAGACTCCTGCGCTTGCTGCCGTCTGCTCGTTGATAAATGGGTTGGTAACCGCCATTGCCTACACCAGAATTTGCTGTTGCGCATCTGTGTGCGGGAAGCCGAGGCATGGCTGATGGCCGATCCCGGTCCGCTGTCCCAACTGCTACGCGTACCAGAAAAACGTTTTCCTTTGCAACCCGAGCATTTGACTGATCCGAAGCGGTTCCTACTCAAGTTGGCTACTCATGCACCTGCAAAAGTTCGTAGAGGACTACTGCCGGTCTCAAAATCCACCGCGCGAATCGGACCAGAGTACAACGATATTCTCCTGCCTCTGGTGGCGACATGGGACATCGATAAAGCGGCTAGGAGATCTCCCTCGCTCGCCAAGGCAAGACAAAGACTTGGTGAACTTGCGTTAAGAGTTAGTGGCCATTAGGGTCACCTCACAACGTTCTGCTCTACGCCGGAGGAATGGGCTCACGGCTTTCAGGTGCTGCGCAATCTCGCAGGCAGGTTGCTTTGTGAGTTCCGAATACGTTATCTTTAGTCATGCTATTTCAACGTCAACGACTGCTCTTGACTCTGCTGGACGCGGTTGACGAACCGGTGGGGCATACGGATTTCCAGAAACTGCTGTTTCTATACACGCGGGATTGCGAGGGCATGCCCAGTTACGATTTCGTGCCTTACAAGTTCGGCGCATTCTCGTTCACATCCTACGCGGACAAGCGAAAGCTGATTGCGAAAGCTGATTGCGGATGATTTGCTGGCGGAGGACGACGAGAACTGGACGCTCACTGACGCTGGTCGCATAGCGGCGCGCCGTCAAGCAGTCGAGCCGTTGCGCGTGGCGGCATTTTGCCGGCAACATTCCCGGCTGCGCGGCAACGCGTTGATCGAGGAGCAGTATCGCCGTCATCCCTACTACGCGACGCGGAGTGAAATTATGGACAAGTTCACACTTCCTGATCTCGGAGGAAAATGAGTTGGCACTTTTCTGGTATTTATCAGGCGAGTTCGTAGATCAAACGCGCGCCGGTTTCAGGGTGGTAAAAAGCGGCGTGGGTTAAATCTGCGAGGAGTGCGCTGATC
>CAIYGI010000236.1 GCA_903925685.1 uncultured bacterium | reverse complement strand
TCGTTCTGAACCATGAGACCGGTGGGTGGCTTCGGCGCCGACGTGCCTGATGTTCGGCGCGCCTTAACACCCTCGCGGAAACAAGTTGCCTGCCCGGCAACCACGCACCGCTCCCGATCAAGGCAGATGAAATGGCCCTGGATAGAGCGTCGCCGAGCACAATTCGATGGTTGACGTAACGGACATAATAACATACCTTATTGCTGTTTTGGTAAATAATACTGTCCGTTATCATCATGAACCAACGATACGAAAAGATGCCGATTCCAGTTAGGCGGGCACTGGTCGAACTCGGGGTGGATATTCGTAATGCCCGACGTCGGCGCAGAATCCAAGTGAGGACGATGGCAGAGCGTGCTTCGGTTTCGCGCGTTACCTTGCGCAAGGTCGAGAATGGGGATCCTGGAGTGGCCATGGGCATCTACGCCACCATTCTGTTTGTGCTGGGCATGCTGGATCGTTTGGCTGATGTCGTCGATGCGGCGCATGACCATGTCGGCATGGCTCTGGAAGAAGAAATTCTGCCTCAACGGATCCGTCATGCGTCGGAGCGCCTGCCATGAACCGTAGCGTGTTTGTCTACGTTGAATTGGCTGGGATTCCGAACAAGGTGGGCACACTTTGGACCCGCGAGCGTGGCGGCCGCCAGAGCGCAACCTTTGAATATGCGCGGGAGTGGTTGGACAACCCATCCCGCTTCGCACTTGAGCCGGCGCTTGCCATGGGCTCCGGTCCGCATCACACATCGGAACCGAACGCTCTGTTCGGCGCGCTGAACGATTCGGCGCCTGATCGATGGGGGCGCGCGCTGATGCGCCGGGCGGAGCGTCGCCTCGGTGGCGCCGAGGGCGGGCCGGTCCGCACACTTTTGGAAATAGACTATCTGCTTCGTGTTCATGACGTGTCCAGACTGGGTGCGCTCCGCTTTGCGGAGAACGAAGACGGCCCGTTTCTTGCCGAAAGCTCCCGGAACGATGTCCCGCTTTTCATCGCCTTGCCCAGATTGTTGTCCGCTTCCGAGCGCGTCCTTGCTGAGAAGAGTAGTGACGACGATTTGCGGTTGTTGCTGGCCCCGGGTTCGTCGCTCGGGGGAGCGCGACCAAAGGCGTCGGTGCTGGATTCCCGCGGCCACCTGTGCATGGCCAAGTTTCCAAGTCCGGCAGACGAATGGTTGGTCGTCTCATGGGAAGCCGTAGCGCTCTCGCTGGCAAGCAGAGCAGGCATTCCGGTCCCCGCGTGTAAATTGGAAACCGTGGCCGGCAAGCGGGTTCTGGTCACGCAACGGTTCGACCGTCATGATCAGACGCGTGTCCCCTTCCTCTCGGCCATGAGCATGCTCGGGGCAGAGGATCATGAGACGCGGTGTTATCTTGAGATAGCGGACGCGCTCCGCCGTTGGGGGTCATCCCCCCGCGAAGACTTGCATGCCCTGTTTCGCCGTATTGTCTTCAATGTTCTGATTTCCAATACCGACGATCATTTGCGCAATCATGGTTTCCTCTACCAGAGTGCCGCCGGTTGGCGCCTTGCCCCCGCCTATGATCTCAATCCCATGCCAGTGGACGTAAAGCCTCGTGTGCTATGTACGGAGATCGACGTTGGCGATGCAACTGCGTCGTTGGATCTTGCCCTCCACGTTGCCAAGTACTTCGAATTGGATGCGAACACAGCGCGCCAGACGGCTCGCGAGGTTGGAGTTGCCGTTTTCAGTTGGCGAAGGGAGGCGGCCAATATGGGAATCCCGCCGCACGAGATCGAGCGAATGGCGTCAGCGTTCGAACATCCCGACCTCGATGCCGCAATCCGTCCCTGAACGCTGTTGACGGTCGGTCTCTGGCCTTGTGGGGCCGAACAGAATGTTTCCTCGCCGAATGGAATGTCCATGGCTAGGTTGGCGGCGAAGCCCTCAACGCCGGGTAATACAGACGGACTGGTATCTTTCAGGGGAATGTGGGCATGGCTCTGCACATGAACTCGTTGAAGAGCATCCTGCATCGTCTACGCATTGCATGTGGCGGCTCAAAAACCGCTTGACTTGGATGGCTTTCCGGGTGAATTTTAAGCATCAACCTGGCGCACTGCTGAATTGGCTGTGGGTGTCTCTACATAATGGCTCGCCGGGCGAAGGGAGGTGGCGAAACGATGAACAAAGGAGTATTGAAACGTTTGGCGGTGGGTGTGCTGGCGCTGGGCATGATGCTGCTGCTTGGCGCGTCGAGCGACGGCGACGGCAAAGGCGGTTGCGGGTCCGGCGAAGACTCCGCCGGGGGCATGTGCACAGCAGAGCATCTGATCGGTCCTGACAGCGGCGGCAACTACTATAAATGCGGCAACTGCAAGTACAGCGAACACACCGGCCCCCACGAATGCGCGGTATGCAATAAGGAATTCTGGTAGCGCCGGGTTAGGCTGAAGCGGTTGAGGCTGAAGGCCGAAGGGCGAACGCCCGGCCTTTGTTCCCCTTTTCAGCCCTTCACGCGCAGCGTGGTGGTGACGGCGCCGGCGGCGGGATCGTCGGGCTGGCCGCCGCCGATGGTGATCACGAAGTCGCCGGGTTCGACGAAGGGTTTTCCTTGATCGTCGTACGACGTCAGGGCTTCTGGCGTAAGGGTGAAGGAGAGCAGGCGCGTCTGGCCGGGCTTGAGGTGAAAGCGCGCCAGACCCTCCAGGTGGTGGCGCGGGACCGGCACCGACGACTTGGCGTCGCGGACGTACAACTGCGCCACTTCGTCCCCGGCGCAGTTGCCGGTGTTCGTGACCTCCACCTTCACCGTCACCGGTGTGTCGGCGGGGATGAAGGTTTGGCCCAGCGCGATTTTCCGATAGCGGAAACTGGTGTAGCTTAACCCGTAGCCAAAGCGGTAAAGCGGTTCCTCTTCCATGAAGCGGTAACTGCGGCCGCGCATCGCGTAGTTTTCGAACGGCGGCAGCTGGCTGTACGACTTCGGGAAGGTGACCGGCAGACGCCCGCCGGGATTGTAGTCGCCGAAGAGCGCGTCCGCGACGGCGTTGCCGCCCTCTTCGCCGGGGTACCAGGCGAACAGGATCGCGTCGGCATGTTCCTGCGCCCAGCTCAAATCGATCGGGCTGCCGCCCGTGACCACGACGATCAACGGACGTCCCGTTTTTTTCAACTCCTTGAGCAGCGCCAGTTGCTGGCCCGGGAGCCCGTACTGGTGGCGGTCGCCGTCGCCGCTGCCGGCCACGGCGCCCTCTTCGCCCTCGAGTTCGGCGGTATAACCCACACAGGCGATGATCGCGCCGATTTCCGGCTGCCCGCCATGATACTGTAAAGCTTTCGCCTTGGGCGGCAGCTCGCCGGTCAATTCCACTCCCGGCAGCCAATTCACCTGCGTGCCGGCGGAGACGTGGCTGATGATTCCTTCCAGAATCGTGGTCATCTGCTTCGAGAAACCGTTGTAATTTCCGAGCAGCGCCATTTGATTCATAGCCGTCGGGCCGGTCACGAAGAGACCGCGCACGTCTTTGCGCAGCGGCAGAATGCCGTTGTTCTTGAGCAGCACCAGCGACTCCTGCGCCATGCGCAGGGCGATCGCGCGGTGGGCGGCGCAGTTGACGAGCGAAGGCTTCAGATGCGCCCACGGTCCCTTGGTGGGCGCGTCGAACATGCCCAGCTTGAAGCGCGTGGTGAAAAGCCGCACCAGCGCGCGGTCCAGGTCGGTTTCGGTCAACAATCCGTCATGTACAGCCTTTGTCAATTCATGGAACAGCGAGCCGCAGTTGAGGTCGCAACCGCTTTTCACGGCCAGCGCCGCCGATTCCAGCGGGCCGGAGGTGGCTTTGTGTCCCGCGTGAAAATCCTTGATCGCCCAGCAGTCGGAAACGACATGGCCCTTGAAGCCCCATTCGTCGCGCAGGATTTTTTGCAGCAGCGTCGGGCTGCCGCTGCAGGGCTCGCCGTTGGTGCGGTTGTAGGCGCCCATGACCGCCTCGACGCCGGCTTCCTGCACCAGCGTCCGGAAGGCGCGCAGGTAGGTTTCGCGCAGGTCGCGCGGACTGACCACGGCGTCGAAGCTGTGGCGCAGCGATTCGGGGCCGCTGTGGACGGCATAATGCTTGGCCGTGGCCGCGACTTTCAGGTAGCGCGGGTCTTCGCCCTGCAACCCATGCACGAAGGCCTTGCCGAGTTGCGCCGTCAGGTAAGGATCCTCGCCGTAGGTCTCCTGCCCGCGGCCCCAGCGCGGATCGCGAAAAATGTTGATGTTGGGCGCCCAGCAGGTCAGTCCGAAATATTGGCCGCGGTTGTTGATCCGGAGGGCGGCGTTGTACTTGGCGCGCGCTTCGTCGGAAATGATCTCGGCCACCCTCAGCATCAGGCGGGGATTGAACGCGGCGGCCATGCCGATGGCCTGCGGGAAGACGGTGGCGAGTCCGGCGCGCGCAACGCCGTGCAGGCCCTCGTTCCACCAGTTGTAGGCCTGAATGCCCAGTCGCGGCAGCGCCGGAGCATTGTGGACCATCTGGAGCGCCTTCTCCTCGATGGTCATTTTGGCGACGATGCGCCGCGCGCGCTCCTCGGGCGGAAGTTTCGAATTGCTCCAAGTCGTCTGCGCTGCGTTCTGCGATGCCATGGCAAGTCCTTTAAATGAAAGCTACGAATTATTAAGATACGGAATACAGCGGACCGTGTCAATCAACGGCAGCGATCTCACATTTCGATCCCGAGGCGGGCGTGGACGCCGGCGTCGTAATAATGCTTGATGCAGCGCATCTCGGAAACGAGGTCGGCGCGGGCGATTAATTCCGGAGGAGCGTTGCGGCCGGTAAAGACCAGTTCCACCTGCGGCGGACGCGCATCGATCAGCGCCAGCAGGCTGGCGGCCGGGAACAGTCCGGCGGCGCAGGCGTTGTTGGCTTCGTCGGCGATCACCAGTTCGTGCCCTCCCGCGCGCAGCACCCCGGCGAGGCGCTCCAGCCCGTGCCGGGCGGCGGCGATCTCGTCGGCCGCCGGCGCGCCGCGGATGAAGCGCCCCTGGCCGAACTGCTCGATGTCGATTTCGGGAAAACGCTCCCGCATGATCTTGATCTCGCTGAAGTCGCCCCGCTTGATGAACTGGCCGAGGAAGACCCGCATGCCGGCTCCGACGGCGCGCACGGCCAGCCCCAGCGCGGCCGTGGTTTTGCACTTGCCGTCGCCGGTATAGACTTGTACGCGGCCTTGCATGCGGCTCCTAGGGCGCGACGTCGAGCAGCAGGCCCAGGTCGCGGCGGATCTCGGAGCGCGTGACCGCCCACCCGGCGTCGAGCAGCCCGGCGTACTTTTCCGACAACACGCCGGCGATGATGGCCCGCGAATGCGACCACTTGTAAAGCAACTGGTCCAGCACGCGGGCGTCGCTGTGCTGCGGCACGAAACTCAGGCCCAGGAGCTCCAGGCGCATGCGGGTGATCTCGTCGATCAGGCTGGGGTTGTTCAGGAACCACCAGCAGCCGAAGGGCAGGATGTTGGCGAACTTGCGGGCGGCGATGCAGAGGCCGTGCATGTTTTCGCGGGCCAGCATCGTGATCAGGAAGCGGTTCTTCGGGAAGTCGCGCGCCAGTTGCTCGACCGTTTCGACGTCGCTGACGCCCAGCGAGTCGCCCGCCAGACGCAGCGCGGGATTGACCAGCTTGCGCACCCCGATCATCATGGCCAGCGGGATGCCGCGCGCCTCGGCCACGGGCAGCACGGCCTTGACCAGCAGGTTCGTGAGCGGCGACTGCACAGCCGGATAACGGAACGAGGGCGGCAGGCTGATGGCCATGTAGCGCGCCTCGAAACGGTCGCACCAGACGTTCAGGTAGCGCCGGAGTTCGGCGATTGTCTGCCCGCTCAACGCCTCCTCGACGCGGAAGCCCGCGCCGGCCAGCCGCGCCGCCGGTTCGGGCCAGTTCATCAGCGCGCTGTCCAGCCGCAGCACGCCCAGGAAGCGGGGATCGCGCGCAAAGGGCTGCGCCCAGCCCGGCGCCTCGGCGGGATCGAAGGGATCGTTGGTCATGTAGACCCGGCGCAGGTTGGCCTTGTCGAAGACCAGGTCCACGTAATCCCGCGCGTTTTGCTTGGCGAACCAGCGGCGCAGCGGGGCCAGCGTGCGCACATGCGGATCGAGGCCGATGGAAATCAGCGCGGTCAGCACGCCGCGGCAGGCTTCCGAGAGCGGCGAACGCTTGACGAACAGTTCGTCCCAGATCAGGTCGGCCTGGGCGGTTTTCGAAAGCGCCCAAAAATCGCCGGTCGCCATCTCCGGCCTGCAGCGGAACACCTCGGCGACCAGGTAATGATAGGTCAACAGTTCATCCAGGCCCCAGAGCAGCACCGGGCCCAGCGCGGGATCGTAGATGTGCGTGTGGACATCGGTGATCGGCAGCGCGTCCAACTCGCGGCGCACCGCGGACGGCAGTTGACGGGCGGTCAGTTTCGGTTCGGCGGTCATGACATCCTCTCCTTGTTTGCAGGCGCAGTTCTTTTTAGCATAGAAGTCGGGACTTGACACTGAATACCGAACGCTGAACACTGACGCTGAAATTGGGTTTGGCGGCAAAACGGGAGGCAGCATGAAAGCGAAAAAGCGCGCTTTATGTGTTGGTATCAACATCTTCGAGCATCTGCCCGAGGCCTCCCTGAAAGGCTGCGTCAACGACGCCCACGCGATGGCCGGGCTGCTTAAGGAACGCATGGGCTTCGCGGAAGACGAGATCTTGCTGCTGACCGACGCCGCGGCCACGCGCGATGCCGTGTTGACGGCCTTGCGGGAGATGGTCACCGGCGCCGTGGTGGGCCGCTACGGCTATCTGGTTTTCAGCTTCTCCAGTCACGGCACCCAGGTGCCGGACCTGGATGGGGACGAGGACGATTCCGCCGACGAGGCCTTCTGTCCCTACGATACGGCCGTCAGGGGCGACGGCTGGGATCGTGATCACATCATTCTGGACGACGAGTTGTGCGATCTGACCGCCCTGGTGCCCAGGAACTGCCTGTTCGAGGTCTTTCTGGACACCTGCCACAGCGGCACGGGTTTGCGCGCGATGGATTTCATCATGGACCGCCGCCCGCGCTTCCTGCCGCCGCCCTCGCTGGCGGCCTTCCGGCGGCTGGAAAATGTGCCCGTGCGCGGCTGGCGCGAGAAATGCCTGGAGCGCGCCTGCCGCAGCCAGGTTCTGTGGGCGGCCTGCCGCGCCGATCAAACCAGCGCCGATGCGCGCATCGATGGCGACTGGCACGGCGCCTTCACCTACGAGTTCTGCAAGGCCATGGCGTCCGACGCCTCCAGCAGCCTTACCCGCAGCCAGATCCTGCGCAAGGTTCGCGCCCTACTGCACGGAAGGTATACCCAGATCCCCCAGTTGGAATGTTCCCCCACGCTACGTAATGCCGGCTGGTCGTGATAAACCTGAGCAGCCGATTATGATTACGATTAAGATTACGAGAAACGGTTTATTACGCTGATTCGGGTTCTTGCTTCCCATCCTTTATCGCTGTTTCCCCGCGGATTCGACGATTACAATCCATGGGAAGAGAAGGCTGCTGACGGTTAGCATCCAGAAGAGAACCGCGACAAACAGAGGTATTCCGAGCAGGACGTTCCGCCAGGGGCCTTTGCCCCTTTTGCCATAGACTCGTTTTATGCAATGACACGCAGCAGGTGCGGGCTTTGGACCGTCGCCCGGCTGCGCTGGTTAGAGCTTCTTCTTTATTCCCTTTGCGATGATGTTGCGCGCTTCCGCAACGTCTTCGGAAGAACCCAAACGGTAAGGCAGAAAAGCAACGAAATAAAGGAGCACGAAATAAAGGAGCAGCCATACCACGCCGAAAGTGGCAAATCGGTCAGCGGTATCGAGTCCGCTTGGGCGACACCACCGCATGATGAGAGTCGCCAAGAATAGACCGAGTAGGATCGAACCAAGAATCCCGATCAGTCGGCGGGGCCGAAGGTGGAGATAGTGTGCAGCGATGAACTCTTTGAGCGTTGCCTCTTGCTTGAATATGATCATATCCATTCCGTTCAAGGCGAAGCCGTACCGTGAATTTTCTTTGCTCAGATTTCGCTTTGGATTTCTTCTCTGGTGATTTCGCAATCCCGGAGAATCTGGGCGAGGAGTCCACGACCTATGCTTTCGCCACGGTGGACCGGCACCACCGTGCATCGGCCGTCAGGGTGACGCAGGAAGTGATGACTTCCCTTGATTCGGATGATCTCGAAGTCAAGGCGACGAAGCGCCTTGACGAGTTGCAAGCCGTTGAGCGATGGAAAAGTGCTCATGCCATGACGGCGATACGTTGGACACCAACGAACTGATTGGAAACCGGATCTTCAACTTCCATGCACAGTTCAATGGCCTCCTTAATCCTTTTCATCAGGACATCGAGCGACTTGGCTTGTGTATGACACCCCCGCAATACGGGCACCGATGCCACAAAATATCCGTCCTCATCCTTCTCGATTACCACATTAAATTCTTTGGTCATTTCTCAGCCTCCACGCTTGCGTAACAATTATACCAGTCGGAATCGGCATAATCATCTTTTTTGTTATGAAAAATATTTTCGAACGTTGTCTAATTACCTCGCGCGGAAAACGCTCAGGCGATGGCGGTCGCAGGCTGCCAGTTGCCAGCCCAGCCGCTTCGCCAGGCAGGCCATGGTGCGGGCGCTGTAGAAGGCGATGTGCGTTCCGTCGTTGGCGTAGGCCCAGCGCGCCGGCTCCTTTATCTCGTCGTGCAGTTCCGTCATGATCGCCGCCGTTCCGCCGGGCGAAAGGCGCGCGGCCAGCGCCTGCCACTCCTCCCACGGGCGGCGGAAGTGCTCGACGGTTTCCGTGCTGACGACCACCTTGAAGCGGCGTCCGGGCTCGAGCGCGGGGGCGAAGGCGGGATCGTAACCCAGCGCCGGGGATCCCGCGCGCCGCAACAATTCCACCAGCACGGGCGCCGGACCGCAGCCGTAGTCGAGCACCTCGGGACGCCGCGCGCCGTCCGCGAAATCGAGGGCCGCGACGCAGTCCAGGACGGGTTGCAGAAAACTCACGTAACCGCTGTCGTCCAAACGGTTTTGATGCAAGCGATAGCGGGCCTGCTCGGCGGTCACGCTCCAGTGCTGCGCCGCGGGCACGAACCAAAGGTCGCATTGCGGACAGGCGTAGAGCCAGCGTTCCGCCGCCGCGGCCAGATAAGCGGCCGCCTCGCCGCAAAGCGGACAAGGCTCGTGTAAGCGGGGCGCCGCCGTTTCAGAACGGAAGTGGCGATTGGGATTCATCGGCGGCCGCCATCGGGACTTCCTGCATGCCGGTCTCGCCGCCGCGATCCAACTCTGCGCGGGTGCGCTCAGTGCGCGGTCCGCGCTGCCGCGGAGCGCCGGCTGCGCGGCGGGGCCTGCGGGCACGGCGCGGTCGTTCGTCGCCCGTGGCCGGGAGATGCGTGGCCGCCAGTTCCCGCAACTTGGCCATGATTTCGTCCGCGCCGGGCTTGCCGCGCAGGCTGAATTCCGCATAGGCCACGGCTTCGGGAAAAAAGGGCTGCGAGGCCAGCGCCTCGGCGCGTCGGCCGCCCTCGGACACCAGGCGCTGCTGGCAGCCCAGGATCTCCGCCGTCCGCTGGCGCACCAGGTTCGGCGCCTGGATCCGTTCCGACAGCCGCCGGCAGTGCGCCATGGCCGCATTATAAATTGCCAGGCCGGCGTGCGTGCCGCGGTCGATGGCCTCGGCGGCTTCCGTCTCCACCGCTCCCCCCAGCAGCAGCGCGAAAAGCAGCGCGGGCGATACGGTTCGCCCCTCGCGCTTGCAATCGTCGAGAAACTTGAGCGCGTCGGATACCCGGCGGCAGCGCACGGTGCAGGGCTTGCGGCCCAGCCAGAGCCCCAGATCGGGCAGCAGCATTTCGAGCAGTCCGTAGTAGCGCAGCAAGCCATAGGCCGCCTGCGCCGCGCCGCAGAAAAACAGTTTCTGGATCTCCTCGTACAAGCGCGAGCGGTCGGCCAGCGCCAGCCGTCCGGCCGACGCCATGATCCCCTCCGAGCTGGCCTGCTCGATGTTCAGGCCCAGCGCCGCCGCAAAGCGCACCGCGCGGATCATGCGCACGGGGTCTTCGACGCAGCGCATCGCCGGGTCGCCGATGAAGCGGATCACGCGTGCATTCAGGTCTTCCAGTCCGCCCACGTAATCGATCAGCGTGAAGTCGGCGATGTTGTAAAAGACCGCGTTGATGGTGAAATCGCGCCGCAGGGCATCCTCTTCCGGGGTGCCCCAGACATTGTCGCGCACCACCAGCCCATCGCGCATCTTGAAGTGGGGCTGCTGCGCATCGTCGGAATCCTCGGCATTCTGCAGCGCCCTGAAAGTGGCCACTTCGATGTTGGTCAGGCCGAAGTAAACGTGCGCCAGCCGGAAGCGACGGCCGATCAGGCGGGAGTTCCGAAAGACGCGCTTGACCTCGTTCGGAGTGGCGTTGGTGACCACGTCGAAATCCTTGGGCTTTCGACCGAGCATCAGGTCCCGTACGCCGCCGCCCGCCAGATAAGCCTGGAAGCCATGCTCATGCAGGCCATAGAGCACCGTCAGCGCCTCGCTTTGAATGTCGTGGCGCGAGATTTTATGGTCTTTTCGCTCTAAAATGCGTGGTGTAGTCATGTTATCCAAGGCAAAGTATACTACAGATGCCCCATGGATTCAATCTCACACCTAACACCCAAATCCGCGCGTAAGGGCCGTGACGCCACCGGAGTGGGCGGATCGAGCGTGAGGAGCGGGCAAGGATGAGCGCAACGAGGCGAATGTGGCTGGTTTCGCGGTGGGTTTGGATCGGGGACGGGGTGCCGGGCACGATGC